>CAYHCQ010000057.1:0-20564 GCA_964355115.1 uncultured Prolixibacteraceae bacterium
TTTCCTGATAATTTTCCGGTAGATACAACGGTTGTGAAGGCCGTAGCCACGGATATGAACAGTCAGACCTACGAATGTACCTTCACCGTAGTGGTGATTTACACCCAGAACCCAACTATTGTATGCCCCCCCGGAAGTCCTTTCAACCGCGGAACCAGCGACACCGGATGCTACTACATCGTTCAGGGCAATGAGTTCAACCCCACGGCCACCGACAACTGCCCTGGCACAACTATTCAGAACAGCTTCAACAATACGGCTACCCTGGCCGGTGCACATCTCTCTCCGGGCGCCAACTTCATCACCTGGACCGCAACTGATGCTGTCGGGCATGTGGTATCGTGTAATATTACCATCAATATTTCCGACGACGATGCACCGGTTGTTACCTGTCCTGCGAATATCAGTGTGCCTTGTCCGAGCGATATCCCCGACCCGAACACTGCGCTGGTTACCGCTACCGACAATTGCGGGGTAAGTTCCATCGTGCATGTCGACGATGAATACATCGGACTCGGACTCCTGCCAGGCTTCTGTCCGTCGGCAGTACACCGTACCTACCGGGTTACCGATGCCGCGGGTAACCACACCGACTGCATGCAGGTCATTACGGTGTTAGGCCAGTGTGGTTGTGTGATCTGTCAGACACAGGTTCCGCACTATAACGTTAATCTCGACGGAAACTGCGACAGCATATGGACGAGTCCAAGTGTACAACGCGTGGGAAAATGTTGTGCAGCCAGCGGTTCCGACAGGTGTGTTTCTTTCTCGGTCAAGATCGACGACAACTCCATTGGATTTTATATTTTAATGGACGGAGCTGCCCCGGCGGGTCACTTCTACCAGGTCGATTGCGGTCCAGCCCATCCACTAAACGAACTTATCTGTATCCCGCCAGGCGGCGAATACCACACGGTGACCATCTGCAAACCGGGTTCAAACGAGAATGTTTACCAGATCCAATCCGTTTGCGGGCTTATCTCACCAGATACTTTATCAACCCGGGCCAACTGCGCCCGCACCCTTACCGTATCGGGGGTAGTGGAAAGTACTGTTACCTGGACCGATATTACCGGAGGGGGTATTTATAACAGTTACCTGTCTTGTACCTCCGGCTGCTTTACTACACTATTCACCCCCGACAGCCTTGCACCTTCGATCATTAAATACAGGGTTTGCGGACAGGTTCTGGGAAATGTTTGTGCTACGGGAGGCATTGTCTGCGACACGGTCGAGGTTTTTGTATATCCGGAAATCACGATCTCAATTTATCCAGATCCTCCCACCTTCTGCATCTACGACCCGCATACCATCTATGCATCGGTTACGCCTGCCGGAACTTATAATATAAAATGGTGGGATGGTCCCAACGGCACGGGAACCGTGGTATCGAACACCTACTCCTATACACCGCCGGCACCGGGACAGTTTTCCATCACGGTCTCACACCTGACAACAACTCTTCCCTGCAGTGAAGATACCCTCAATTTTGAAATAATTTTAGGCGACTGCATACTCAACTGCCCTGTCCAGTACCATTGCGAAGCCTCTGACATCATACTTTACAGCACTGTTAGCCAGTTTGTTGCGGCCGGAGGTGTCCTCTCCTTTCCCAGTACGGTTCCGGAGAATAACATCATGCTTATCGACCAGACAACCGATAACAACCAGTGTCCTGAGATTATCACGCACAGATGGCTCCTCTGGGATATTTTAGGCAACAGCGATATCTGCGATGAAATAATCACCATCGACGATACCATTCCGCCGGTCTTCACGGCTGTTCCCGACAGTGTAAAATGGTGCGTGCAGGATATTGTCGTGGCTTTCTGGAATTTCGCAGGCGACATTACACCAGTGAGGCCCGACTGGCATACATTCAATGCCGGCAGTACGACCTTCGACCTTAACACGGCAACATTCAGCGATAATTGTACCCCGCAGCCCCAATTGATCCTGAACTGGCAGATCCAGTTTGCAGGGGGAGGTACCCTGAGCGGTACCGGACAATTGTCGTCCTGGCCTTCAAACATCATATTTCCTCTCGGAATCAACAAAATTACATACTGGCTGGCCGACTTGTGCGGTAATGTTACTCCGCCCGGGAGTAGACCAGTCGTCAATGTTATTGTTTATCCCAGACCAGATATTTTCCGGAATTTTTAACCAACTGAAATAGTAACCAAAACCACAGACATGAAAAAACAACAGAAGTTCAAAATGAAGAGAATACCATTTAACCAAGTACAAACCCAAAAATCAAGTATCATGAAAAAGTTAGTATTACTTTTTGTGGTAGCGCTGCTCGCTGCCTTTGCATCTGCCTACGGGCAGACCTGTACCCCGGGACCACTTACTCCGGCCGCCGGAACCCCATACATTTACAAGGTACTTATCGGCAATCCTCCCTACAACGAAACTACCGGCAGTTTTACCTGGTATGTGACCACCAACGTCGACCTGATCAGCACCATAGGCGTTGTGCCGAGCCCGGGCACAGAAATTATAGCCACAGGCACCTACAACGCACCTGCTGTCGGCCAGGATCAGATTGAAATCACCTGGACGGCCCTGGCTGTCGTGAACGGGACGGTAAATCCATACTACCTTGTAGTGAAATTTGCCGGCAACAACGGAATCTGCGATGCCATGAACATGAAAGTATGGCAAGTCATACCGATCAACACCTTCCTGCTTGCCATCAACGACATGGGCGGAGCCGGTGCTAACGGCACCTACTGCGCAGCGCCTGTCAGCTCGGCAATCGTAACCCCGAGTACCACCAATCCGACCGTCAACTACCAGTATGGTGTGAATTCACTCTATGCACGTATAACAGCTTCCCGTTATACCGGCGACTGGACTCCTTCATTCCGCATCGAAGGGCTCGATGCTGTTCAGACCCTTACCAGTGTGGTCTGGAGTACCGACTCGCTGTTTACATCTACCCATACCACAACGATCGCGGGCAATGTGGCAACATCAACCGACAATGCCACGGCTGCCTTCGATGGCAGCGCCAAGATTTACGTGAAAGTTGACGTAGACAATCACCATTTTGAAACGCTTGCCGACCTGGCTATCACAATCGGTGTTGACGGTGTGATCACGGTAGGGGCTACAACCCTCAACGACGTAATATCGGCAACCGACTGTAACGACGAAGTTCCTTTTGGCAAGTTTACCAACCAGACCATCAAGGCCCGTCCGACCGTTACACCGGATCCTGCAACAGGACCATTTATTGTTAAGAATCCGTAAACCAAATACAGTTAAGAGTTAAGAGTTAAGAGTGATGAGTTAGCTCTTAACTCTTAACTCATAACTTCTTCCTTGTGTTTTTTAAGATTTAAACCTTTTTGCCTGATCCATTAATAATTTTCCTGTGATCCGAATAGTGAAACTGTGGTTTTCTCTTTTGCTGGCTTTAATCGCCACACAGGAGAGCTATACCCAGATTCCGCAATCAGTGATCGAGGGAGAGTTATATGGATTGGGGGTGATTCCTGTCGCGGGTGAATTCTATGAATGGCATATTTACAGCGACTATACACTAGCCATAGAAGCCGGCCCGGCCGAGGTGGTGTTCCCTTCGGGGAATACCGGACCCTCGGTGCCGGTTATCTGGCTGCAAAGCGGAATCTACTATTTCACTGTTTTGGCAGAGAATGCTAATGGATGTTCAAACCTTAAGGTCGGACTGATCAGTGTGAATGCTTTGTATATCCAGGGGCCGGCTATAGCTATCCAGATCGACAGAAATCCGGTATGTTTCGGAACCAGGGTAAAGTTTCTTGCAACAACAATAAACCAGGGAACCCATCCACGGTATACATGGCTGAAAAACGGATTGAAGACAGGCGGAAATTCGCCGGGTTACGCCGACAGCACGCTCGCCGATAACGACCGCATCAGTTGCACCCTTACAACGGGTTCAGGAAAAGGTCAGGGCGACCAGGTCAGCGTTAATTCAAACGAGATCACTGTCACGGTATACAATACCAGGGCCGCCTTTGCTATCAGGGAGGAGGGAGGGCTTTCCCTGGGGAAGGTGCATCTTCTTAACAAATCTACAGGTGCAGATGAATATATCTGGGACCTTGGCAATGGCATGAGTTCATACGCCGAAAACCCTGAGGTTACCTTTTATGATGAGGGTGTTTACCTGATCAGGCTTGTTGCGAACAAAGCAGGTTTTTGTTCCGATACGGCCCTGATGAACTACAATATGCGGTTTAAGGGACTCTACATTCCCAATGCCTTCGCTCCGATGGCCTCAAATTCACTTCCTGGCGTTTTCAAACCAGCCGGAATAGGCCTGAAACGGTTTAGGATTGAAGTTTACGATAACTGGGGGCACCTGCTATGGCAGTCGGAGGCCCTCGACGAGAGCGGTATTCCCACCGAATCATGGGATGGAACCAGCAATGGCAGGTTAATGCCGCAGGATACTTATATGTGGAAGGCCGACGCCGAGTTTTTTGACGGTACGGTCTGGACAGGATCCGATATCGGCAAGGGAGCCGGAAAGAACATGGGTACAGTCACATTAATCAGATAACGCGGGGAGGGCAACATGAGAAAGCAATTTCTGATTTCACTGATCTTATTAATGCTGCTTGGCTTGATTGCCTGCAGGTTACAAGGCCAGGATCCCAACTATTCGCAATGGCTGAATGCCCCGCTCTACTACAACCCCGCTTATGCGGGACTGAATACCGGGTTACGGGCCCGACTCTCATGCAGGGACCAGTGGCCCAATCTTCCGGTCGATTTTAAGACGCTATATTTTTCGACCGATTACGGCGATCGCAACCTGCCCGGCTCCGGAGGCATCGGACTGCTTGTGAACCGCGACAATGAAGGAATCGGCTTCATCAAGAACCTATCGGTATCGCTTGCCGTAGCCGTGAGGATCCCAATAAGTTATAATGTCATCTGCCAGGTAGGGCTTAAGGGCGGTGTGGTTCAGAAATGGCTTGAATGGAATGATTTCGTCTTTAGTGACCAGCTCAGCGGGAAGTATGGGAACATCAACCCAACCCAGCTTCCGGAGCCCGACAACCAGGTTCGCCTTTCGCCCGATTTCGGTGCAGGAGGGCTGCTTCAGTTCATCAATCCGGCAGGAAATTTTACCCTGACGGCCGGGTTTTCCGCCGACCACCTATTTGAGCCGGACCAGTCATTTATCTCAGTCCTTAAAGCCCCACTGTCGCGCAAATATACCGGCCACCTGGATATGGTGATTTCATTGGGAGATGGCCCCGGCTCATGGCAGAACCCCGTTAAAGGGTTTGGCGATCCATTGCGCATCAACCCGGGGATCCTGTACCAGAACCAGAATAACCTGCAGTCATTTCAGGTAGGCGTGAACATGCTGAAGTACAATATTTATCTCGGCGGATATTTTAAAGCCACCTCTGTTTATGGTCCTACCACATCGCTGATGCTTCTCGCCGGCTACCGTTATATCATGTCATCCACAGCCAATATCAAATTCATGTACAGCTACGACCTGCAGATATCGAAAAACCTCCAGGGCACAGGCGGAGCCCATGAGATCAGCCTGATCATCGAATTCAAAGGCATGTCGGTTCCCGGCCGCAACCGCTTCCGGACATGTACTGTTGAAACCGGCCCCGACCGGAATCCCGCGTATCTTGAGTGTAGTCCATTTTAAAATGGAGAAATAGCGAAATTTTGTCACGCGTCACGCGTCACCCGTCACGATTTTCTCAATTTATTTCAATATTTCTTCGCAGATTTCAGGAAAAGTAGTACTTTTGCACCCCCAAGAAGCCCGGATGGCGGAATTGGTAGACGCGCTAGTTTCAGGGACTAGTATTCTTAAGAGTGTGCAGGTTCGAGTCCTGTTCCGGGCACCGAGATCAAAAAAACGCTGTAAGTTAATCACTTGCAGCGTTTTTTTTATATTTTCAGCCTGAGTGCATCACACCGATCTGATCCGTTATCTAGGAGGTCTTGGTGGGGGCGGGGGAGATGGTAATTGAATATTAACTGCCGGGGGCCTTGGCGGGGAGGGAACTCGTATAACAACTGAAGGGGGATTTGGAGCGGTTGCCTGAATTACTATTGTTGTGTTTTTCGCAGGAGCCTTGCGATGATGATGGTGGCCATATTCTCTTTTTACTTTTTTGTGCTTATAATTCCCTTTATGGGGTTTTTGTGCAAATAGTGTAGCACCGGCGAATAATAAAGCCAAAGTTAGTGTGAGTGACTTTTTCATGATTTGTTTCTTTTAGCAAAAAATGCCTTCTGGGCAAACAGTAAATTATTTTGCAAAGGTGCAACACGTTACGTATACGACTGTTACATAACTGTGGAAATAACTTACATCATTCACACATTTCGGGAAACAGATCACCTGATCTTGCTCATGCGGAGATTTTTCTTAGCATTCCGGTAAAAATGAATGCATGAAATGGCATTAGGGAATACCAATAAAGACGGCCCAATAAACCCAATGGGCGGAATGTTGCAGTCTGGATTAAGGTGTCGCCGATGATTTTAAACTCAAGCCAAGCCTCACCGGGTAATTTCATTTCTGCAAAAAGCAATAGTCTTTTTTCTTCTTTACTGGCCAGTAATACTCTCCAAAAATCAATAGCATCGCCGGCGGTGATTTCTTTCTCGCTTTTTCTGCCTCTTCTCATACCAACACCCCCAATTAACTGATCGGAAAATCCTCTGATTTCCCAGAGCCAATTGCCATAATACCACCCTGTTTTCCCTCCGATTGCCCAGATTTTATCTATGGTATTTTTGCTGTTATTAATGCGCATCTTACGAATATCTTTAAAGCATCCGTTAACAGGTACCTCAATGTATTGTGACATGCCGTTTTTGAAAATGTCACTTGTTTGAGCATCTTTCCAGCTTGATAATACTTGATTTTGTTCAATCTTATCGAATGCAAGTCTTATGGATGTATCGTAATCAATCAAAGAAATTCCAAGAAGTGAAGCTAAATTATTCGGTTTGCAGATCACTTCAATTTTCATGCTTTTTACCAAATTCCTGGCTAAGGCAAAAGATGTGGCGGTGACAAAATAGAGCCAATACGATGAAATTTTTGGCGTCATCACAGGCACTACAACGATTCGTCGTTTCAGCCCCCGGATTTTTGCAAAATGCAACAGCATTTCTTTATAGCTTAGGATGTCAGGACCGCCAATATCATAGCTTTTATCATAGGTTCCAGTATTGCCAATGACACCACTTAAAAATTCAACGACATTCCTGATGGCAATGGGCTGGCATTTTGTTTTCAGCCAGCGTGGCGTAATCATGACGGGTAATTTTTCAACCAAATCACGGATGATTTCAAATGAAGCGCTACCGGAGCCCACGATGATGCCAGCCCTCAAAGTGGTTAGTGCAAATGTAGATTCTGCCAATATATCTTCTACGTTTTTCCGCGACGCTAAATGTTTTGATAGTTCAGTTTCATTCACGATACCACTCAGGTAAATTACCTGTTTGGCCTTTGTTTCCTGGATTCTTTCTTTAAAGTTGCTGGCACATATTTGTTCCATGTTTTCAAAGTCGCCGGTTTGTGTCGACATTGAATGAATGAGGTAATAGGCTACATCTATGTCATTGGGTATATTTTGCAAACTTTCTTTCGCTAAAAAATCAGCTTCAACAATGCTTATGTTTTCCCTGGCATAATTTTGTTGATTAAATCTGTTTTTATCCCTGACGCAGCATACTACCTGATGCCCGTTTTCAAGTAAAACGGGTAACAATCGTTGTGCAATATACCCGGTGACACCGGTTAGAAGAATCTTCATTTTGGCTTGTTATAAAGATTTTTATGCCATCAGCTCCTGTTCAGGAAAAAATACGCTGCATTCAGCAGAGTGGCGAAAGTAACCCATAATAAATATGGAATATTGATCCCGGCCCAAACACCCAGTTGGGCGGATTGAACCATGGTCTGTTGAGCGATGCATACCATTCAGGTATTGCATTTGTCGTAAAAATTCCGGCGATGGAGCCAACTACTAGCGGCAGCAACAGGGAAGCCGCAAGTTTAATAAATTTTGATGTTTTCATCGCTGCTATGAATTATAATTTTCGTAAAGGTATATATTACAGAAGAATGATTGCAGAATCAAAGGAAAAATCCCTGGATGTATAGATAGCCATCTGACCTTGACATAATATCCCATTGTTACGATTTTATTCATATTTTTGAAAGTAGATTCAACAACCGGTAATAAATCACCGATATGAAGAGATCCCTTCTCCTTTTTCTCATCGCAGCCATTTCATTTCCGGCCTTCTCTCAGAAAACGATTTCCGGCAAGAGCCAGCCGTTAAAACTTGAGATGAAGCCGTTTTACAAGCGCGGACAGCCCCCGATACTCTTTGCCGATCTTGGGTTCTCCGACGTGAACGGGAACAATATACTTGAGGCGGGCGAATCGGCCATTCTCAGCATAAACATCGCCAACCAGGGGAAGGGTCCGGCACAGGAGGTTGTAGTCACGGTTACCGACACAACCCACGATCCGGCGCTTGTCATCGGAACGGTTCTGCCGATTCCCTTTATCTATCCCAATCAATTGGCCCAGGTAAAAATACCGATAAAGGCCGGGTTTGAAATTGCATCGGGGCAGAAGCAATTACTGATCACAATCCGCGAACATTTCGGTTATGATATGGATACTGCGTATCTCATGCTGAATACCCTGGCCTTCAGGGAGCCGAACCTGGTCGTAGCCGGTGTGGGCATTGCAGATGCGGGCGAAGGCACCACGGCAATAAGGGAAGATGGAAAACTTCAGTCAGGAGAGATGGTAAAACTGAAGATAACTTTTCAGAATACCGGTCAGGGGAAATCGGAAGAGACCTTTTTCCAGGTAACAACCACCGATAAGAATATTTTTATTGAAAACGGAGCCGGTGATCTCGGGGAGATCGGGATCGGCGAGGTAAAGGATATATGGATAACGCTGAGTCCCAATAAACGCGTGGCCGGCGAGGCGCTCCTGCCTGTTTTTATTTCCACCACCAGCAAGGCAAACCGCGGCATGCTTACCGGATATCAACTCCCGGTAAGGCTGGAACAAAAACCATCGGAACCGGTAATTGTTGAGGTGAAGCCCGATATCAACATGCTCACCCGGCAGGTTACCCGCTTTGAGGTCTCCTCGCCGAGAATCACAACAAACCTGGCCAATGTGATAAATATCCGGCAGAATGTGCCGTCGCGCTCGAAACGCAGTGATGCCGTGGCGGTTGTGATCGGCGTCGAGAAGTACAACAATTTCGTATCTGCCCCCTATGCCGAGAACGATGCCACGATTATGGCCGGCTATTTAAAAACCGCGCTTGGAATTGACAGGGTCTATACTTATAAAAGCAAGGATGTTACAGGTTACTTCTTCGATAATGTATTTGATCCCGCGAACGGAGAGCTCCAGAAGGCCATCGTTAAAGGGAAGACAGATCTCTTTATCTTCTATTCCGGTCATGGCATCCCATCGAAAGAGGGCGATCTCATCTACCTGCTCCCATCCGACGGAAGGGTGGAGAACATCGGCCGCCAGGGTTATGAACTGGGTAAATTCTACAACAATCTCAACGCCCTGGGAGCGCGGAGTGTGACGGTATTCATGGATGCCTGTTTTAGCGGCATTTCAAAGGCCAGTGACCTCTATCGACCTGAAAATCTTGTTGCTATGAAAGGGGTGAAAATAAAACCCGGCCTGGCACCGGTGCCGGAAAATTCTCCGGGCTTCACGGTCTTTACATCGTCGGCATTCGAACAATCTTCTCTGGCTTTCGATCCGTCAGAAACGGGCCTGTTTACCTATTTTCTCTGTGCAGGGTTGCAGGGCAAGGCAGATGCCGATGGCGACCATGTTGTTACCATGGGCGAGCTTCAGCTGTATGTTGCTGAAAATGTACGCGAAACCTCGGTTAAGATCCGCGGACTCCAGGAGCCTCAGTTTCGGGGCGATGAGGGGGTGAAGTTGGTGGAACTGTAGGCAAGGAAGACTGATTGATTGGTGACTGATGACTGATTACTGAAAGCAGGAAATATAGGTATTAAGAGTTAAGCAGGGTGATAACGGGTTAAAGAAAATTTCATGTTGAAAAAGATCGTCTTTTCGGGTTTGCTTTTATTGTGTTTCTCTGGTATTCTCAGGGCGCAGGAGATCAGGGAGGTGTGGGCAGAGGTGAGCGAGGCCAGGGTACTTGTTCATTATCAGATTGACGGGGGGAGTTTTACCGACCGGTACAATATTTTGCTCTATGTGAGCCGCGACGGCGGAAAGAGTTTCGAAGGGCCCATGAAACAGGTTACAGGGGATGCCGGAAAGGATGTCAAGCGGGGATCCTGCACTATTATATGGGATGCCATGAAGGAGATGCCCTTTACCATTGAGTCGCTCGTGTTTGATGTGAGGGGGGAGAAGCACCCGGCAAGTCACCCATTATTCGTCAGTTATGTGGCCAATCCTATTACCTGGATGGGGCTTAGGGTCGGACTTCTTGGCAAAGTGGGTGTGTATGTTGAAGTGCGTGGGAACATGCACTCATTCCGCAAGAGCAGCTATACCTGTGCAGATGGAACTATCACGGGATACTATGAGGATGGATATTACACTTTCAACGGCAACAACGGCTGGTCGGCCTTTTCGGTTGTGGGCGGAGCTACCTGGCAGATAGTACCAAACCTTCATCTTTATGGTGGTATTGGCTACGGGAAAGAGAATTACCAGGTAGAGATTGACCAATACCGCTATTCAGTACCTACGCCCTATTCAACATCCATTGCAAATTACGACGGGTATTGTATCTCCGGGTTTGAAGCCGATGCGGGGGCAATGTACAGGATGAAATGGTTCCTGGTGTCGGCGGGGCTGACAACCATCAACATGAAATCGTTTTACTGGACTGCCGGGGTTGGCGTTACTTTTTAATTGGCTGCGATATGAAAAGATATACTGTTTTCCTTGCTTTTATTCTTGCCCTTATCACTGTTTCGTGTAAAAAGGCTCCCGATGCGCCATCCGGAAGCAGCGAACTCGGAATCTCTGCCGCAAATACAGACACTGTAAAGGCTACATGGGTTGTAGCGGCTTCCTCTATCACAAAGGAAGGATTGGGAAATCTGGCAAACCATGGCTTTTGCTGGGATACCAAGCCGGTACCTGATATCAGTTCACCCCATAACTCTATGGGAAGGGTGACGGTCCCCGGCCCCTTTACAGCAAAAATACAGTCCCTGAAACCCCTCACAAAATATTACCTGCGTTCTTATATCATTGACGACAAGTATGACTTTCTCTACAGTGATGTTATTGAGTTTACGACTCCCGAACTGGCTCTTCCCTCGGTCACCACCGATCCGGTATCCATTATTTCATCCACCTCGGTGCAGTGCGGGGGCGTTATTACCAGCGACGGAAATGGCAAGATCTCTGCCCGCGGAGTTTGCTGGGTAATTTCAGGTACTCCATCACTTGGACATCACGATGGGCTTACCGCCGATCAGGGGGAACATTTTGTAAGCTATGTTTCAGAATTATTGCCCGACACAACCTATCAGATCGTGGCCTATGCAACCAATGAACAGGGGTCCTCTTACGGGGCCATCCGCTCATTTTCGACCCGGCTGCCCTGCGGGGAAGCGACGGTCGATTATGGCGGAACCACCTATCATTCGGTACAGATAGGAGATCAATGCTGGATGAAGGAGAATCTGAACATTGGCACGCGGGTCAACGGAACCCAGAACCAGGATCCCCTGAATCCAACCATCGAAAAATACTGTTTCAACGACGATGAGGCCAACTGTACACTGTATGGCGGTCTCTATCAATGGGATGAAATGATGCAAAGCTCGCTTGCACCCGGCACCCGGGGCATTTGTCCTGCAGGCTGGCACCTTCCTTCGGACGGGGATTGGAGTCTGCTCACCGGCTTTCTGGGCGGCGAGAGCATGGCCGGAACCAAGATGAAGTCTGCTTCCGGGTGGTACAACAACGGCGATGGGACCAACAGCAGCGGGTTCACCGGACTTCCCGGAGGTAACCGGGGCAACGACGGCGTCTTCAATAATCTTACCCAGCTTGGTTATTTCTGGAGTTCGTCAGAAGCAGGCGCATCGGAAGCCTGGAACCGGAAGCTGAATTTCGACAGTGATGGGGTTACCAGGTACAACAGCTTCAAGACCAACGGGTTTTCGGTGAGATGTGTCAGGGAATAGGACATGGTATTTGGTTTTTGCAACAAAAATCCGTATATTGCACTTCCGAAATTATCCAAAATCTGACCCGCCATGAAAACGAGAATAATATCCATCTGTTTTATTATCGCACTGATTCCCCTTATCTACCTCTCATCCTGTTCGAAAATTCAGGATCTGGCTGCATTTGATGTAAGGTATACGATCCCGCGAACTACATTCACATATACACCTGCACCTTTTAAATCGGGAGAACAGTTGCTTTACTCTGGTTCCGTTGTTGCCAACCTCGACAGCATTATGAATTCCCACGGGGTTTCGAGCGGAATCATCGGGGCAACAACATTCACAAGATGTTCGATCACCATGTTGCAGCCCACCGACCAGACCTTCTCATGGCTCCATTCCGCCCGGGGTGAGATATCTCAGAATGCTGATTTTACTCCTGTGCAGGAGGTGGGATATGTGGTGAATACCGATACGACCGCCACGACGGTGATCCTGACGCTGAACAACGTCAACATCAGGCCATACCTTGGAGCACGACAATTCTACTTCCGCGTATTTGGGGTATTGAACGGACCGCTTCCGGTTGATTGGGTTGAGATGTATATCGACGGGCAGTTGCTTATGCACGTAGAGCCGTTGTAGTCTCTCACCAGCCTTTACCTTACTTTGCGCTCCTCACCGGGATGGTGCGTCATTCCTTGTAGAAATCGATGAGCGATCCGAAAAAGCTGTGGTTCCAGCCGTCAACGAAATCCTTGTATTCATCGTCGGGGATGTTGGTATGGAGCAGTTCGACAGAGGTAGCCGATTTTTGCTCATGAAGCAGGATGGTAACAATTGATTCTTCAGGTTGCCCGTCAAAATACCATTGCTGAACGATCTTTTTGTTCTCCACGAATTCAATGTTCTTTCCCACGATGCTTCCATCCCACAATGAAAATTCGGAACCGGGTTCGGTCGACATCTCAGCTTTCTCGCCGGTCCACAGCTGAAGGGTTACAGGGTTCGTAAGGGCTTTGTAGACATCTTCGGGCGGTGCCGCGATGGTAAAGTATTTTTTGTACTCTTTCATGGCTGTTGGCGTAAAGTTCAGTTTCAGAATTTAAGGGTAAAGGTATAAAACCATCGCACACGAAAGAATATAATTGATAACTTGCGGCATGTTAAACTGGTAAATTCCGATCCCATGAAATTCAGTGCAATCCAGATTTCCGCCATGCTCAACGGGGTGATTGAGGGCAATCCCGAAGCTACAGTGTCGAGGTTGTCAAAGATCGAGGAGGGCGAACCGGGCTCGCTTTCGTTCCTCTCCAATCCGCTCTATACAAAGTACATATACACCACCGATGCATCGATAGTCATTGTGGCCAAAACCTTTGCAGCAGAGCAAGCCGTAAAAGCTACCCTGGTGAGGGTCGACAACCCGGAGATCGCCTTTGCGAAACTGCTGGAGGTTTACAATCAGATAAAAAACGATAAAACAGGGATCTCCTCGCTGGCCTTTATTTCGGGATCAGCAAAACTAGGGGAGAAGTTATACATCGGCGAGTTTGCTGTGATCGGCGATGGCGTTGTGATAGGAAATAATGTGAAGATCCATCCGCATGTAAGCATTGCTGAGAATACCGTGATCGGCGATAACACCATCCTGTTCGCCGGCGTTAAGATATATTCAGATAACAAGGTTGGAAAGAATTGCGTCATCCATGCAGGTGTGGTGATCGGCAGCGATGGTTTCCGGTTTGCCCAGGGGCCCGACGGGAATACCAAGATTGCTCAAATCGGTAACGTGGTCATAGAAGATGATGTGGAGATCGGCGCCAACTGTGCCATCGACAGGGCTACCCTTGGGTCGACAATCCTCCGCCGGGGGGTGAAACTCGATAACCTTGTGCACATCGCCCACAACGTTGAGGTGGGTGAAAATACCGTGATGGCCGCAGGAACCGGTGTTGCCGGGTCAACTAAAATCGGAAAGAACTGCCTTATCAGCGGGCATGTTTCATTTACCAACCACATTACCGTTGCGGACGGAACCCAGCTTGGCGGGGCTACAGGAGTGTCAAAAAGCCTTACCAAACCAGGCCAGGCATACCTTGGTACACCTGCCCTCGAGGTGGAAAAATTCAGGAGATCAATCGTATATTTCCGAAATTTCCCCTCCATAGTAGAACGGTTGGAGAAACTCGAAAAACTCGAAAAAAACCGGAATAATCCCACATAAATTCCCGCGCCCCGAGTCACGAGTCACGAGTCACGAGTTGTCATTTTTTGCTATAGAGTGTGCAGTAATCGGTTTTGTAGGCAACGGTGAAATCGAGACCGAGAATGTATTCGATCTTCTCCCAGTTGTCGGTATTCCCCGGATTGCATCCGCCAACAAGAAACACATAATCAATCTTACGGAAAGATCTTCCTCTGGCCCATTCAAACCGGATGAGCCGTTTGTGTAATCCCGGATTTCCCAGGTAATAATTAGGTTTGTCGGCGAGGTTGTTTTTTACCGGGAAGAAACCGGTTTCACACTCATAGTTATACAGCATCACCATGGGCTTGTCGATGGCGATATAGTCGACGAAGTGGCCTGTAAACCAGTTGTCCATGCAGTAGATCGGCAGGACGACACTGTTGGGCTTCACGAAATCCGATGCCTTATTACATGCGATAGCCATCGCCTCAAGTTCTACGACCTTGTCTTTTTTCAGATGAATGAGCGAAAAATTAATATACAGCACAGCAATTCCTGCCACCAGGCCGGTGAGCAGGTGAATCGGGGAGGAGGCGATTGCCAGGATGGCCAACAGAATGATGATGAAACCCAGCCGGTAGGTGGTGTAACTTGCCTCTCCGACTGCATCCGGAAGTGTGAAATAGAGGCAGGCGAGCAGGATAATCGAGAGAATTAGCCATGCTGAGAGCAGTCCCGGTGCAGTTTTGCCATGTGCCGGGGTCGCTGTTTTCCGGCTTTTCAGGAACAATTTTACAATCCAGAATCCCAAGGCAGCTACTGCAAGGATGAGAATCAGCAACAGAAGCATTCTGGTGAAAGAGCCTTCGGTTTCACCATTGAAAACGATCAGAGACTGGATGTTTATAAGGTTGTTTACAAGCGTCTTAAATGGAATAAAGATGACATCAGTGGTCGACGGGCGGCTGAGAAAGAAATAGAAAAAAAGCAGCAAAGGCAATGAGGCTGCTAAGAGCAGTCGTTTCACATTGCTGAACAGGCTGGATATGGCTCCTTTAAATCCCGTCTTTTCAATGAATGCATTGTGCACCGCAAACGTTATAATATAACTGGCGATCACAACCATCAGGGCCCCGAACACGAGGATGTGCGAAAACCAGGTGATCAGGATCAGGCCGCCGAGCCGGATCTGGTTCCAGGGAAGGTTCATCCGGTCGAAGTGTCTCAGCCAGAAGGTAAGGGTGATGAAAAAAAGGAGAATGGCTATACAGAAGTTGTAGAATCCGAAATAAAAGAACATCGACTGGGTAAAAGGGAAAATAAAATAGGAGTAAAAATAATTATTGGGTGCAATGGTCCTGACCAGGCGGCGGAATGCAAAAGGTGTTCCGGCAAGCAGCAGCAACAGGAGCACCTTTTCGGCAAGAAATGCCGGAAGAACCAGTCCGGTAATGGATAAAACCATGTGGGTCGTCCAGTTGGGAACCGGTTCGGGATTGATCATAAAGAATTGCCGGATCAATTCGTTCTGATAAACCACGATCTGGCTGATGATGCTGGCGTTGCTCATGTGAGAGGCGCCATCGAGGGTTGGGAAAAACCTTAGTGCAATAAACGGATAGAGATTGAACAGGGTGACCAGGGTGAATATCAGCAGTTCAAGACGCTGTCCGGTAAATTTTTTCACAGGCAGTAGATGAGTTAAGTTATTGCAGATTAAGAATTGTCGGACTGAAAAAGTAAAAAATCCTTGACCAGCGGGATCTCCTCCTGCGCAATCCCGTTTCTTGCCAGGTAATTGGAGTCTTCGTCGAAGGCAGCAATCAGCTCCTCGGCCCCGGGAGTTTTTAAAGCCATTGATTTTCTGTAATACTCCAGCGATTTTTTCCTGTTCCCAAGGCAAAGTGCGGTATGGCCGGCATTCATAAGGTCATAGGCCGAGGGCTCATCCGTCGCCTGCAGGAGTTTCTCATACTCTCCGGCAGCCTGTGTAAGCCTGCCCAGGACGAAATGACACCACGCCAGCGGCCGCAAAAGTTTAATGCTGCCGGGATTGAAGAAGAGCAGTTTGACATAGACCTGTTCGGCCTGTTCAAAATCCTTCAGATTCAGGAAACACTGGGCAACCTGCCCTTGCAGCACCAGGTCGTCGGGCTGCATGGCTGATGCATCCCGGAAATAGCTGAGCGCCTGTTCATAATCCTTAAGCTTCAGACAGCACCACCCCAGTTTTTTCAGTATCCAGAGCCGGTCGGTATCAAAAAGTTCTGCCATTTTATAATATTCGACCGCTTTTTTGAACCGGCCCAGCTTCTGATAGGAGTAGCCAATCTTCTCATAGTATTCGCCTGAAGGAGAGTTGGTTTCGATGATAAACTCATACATCCCGATGGCATCATAATAGTGCTCCTTGTCGAAATAAAAGGAGGCAAGTCTTCCGGTAAATCCTTCGCGGTAGAAAAATTTGCGGTAAAAATAGAGGTCCCGGAAATGTATCTGGTGCTGGAAAATGTCGGTAAACTCTTGCCTTGCCGGGAAGAGTTTGAAAAACCGGTAGAGATCCTGAATATACTGGATGAAAACCGCATTGCCTGTGAGTGACTGGTCGAGAAGCTGCTCCTCCGAAGCCATCTCCTTCATCTGGTTGAACTCCGCTTCGAAATTGGTAACGATCATGGTCCTCTGCTGGATGGGTATCGCCTGGAAATTCAATGCGAACGAATATTTGTCGGAGTTGCAGATGTAAAATGCCTTTTCCAGACTCTCAAGAAGCCTCAGATTAATCTCTTCCTTTTCGGAAAAGGAGCTGCTGATTTCGGGGTGGTCGCGGTGGAACGGTATGAACCAGTTGCTCATTGTGTTGAAGAAGTCGAACCGCTTCAGAAGCTGGAAGGTGCTCATGAAAACATCGCCCCCCTCCATCTGCATTTTCGAATATTTTTCTATTTTTTCAAAGAGACCGGGCACCTCCTCCACCATATCTTTCCATCCCGGATTCTTGCCTTCCATGTCCTCATCCTCCTCCTTATCACCCAACTGGAGTTTGTCCTCGATGCGCGGCATCATCTTCTTCATCTCCGGGAGCACCTCTTCCTCAAATTCGCGGGTGATCTTCTCGGTTTCCCGAGCCATGAGCAGCTGAAGGAGGATGAGTTCCACGTCAGGACCGATGGTTTCGTCGAGGCTCAGGCTGTGCAGCCGGTCAACAAGCTCGGGGTAGAACCGGATACGTTTATCATATGTGAGTAAGGCAAAGATGAGTCCGGCAAGTGCACGTTGCCTCACCTGATCTTCGTTGTGCTCAGTAAATTCGATAAGGAGAATAAATTTCTGAAGGTCGAAATAGTTCAGCAGACTGAGTGTAAGAGCACTTACCACCAGACACTTCCGGTGCCAGAGAATGGTCTCCGAGATGTTGATCTTACGAAGGAGGGTAAGGTGATGCTCCTCCATTTTTCCGATGAGCCAGACCATTTTAAACTGGTCGTCGGCATCCTCAGCAGTTACATTGCCTTCGTTACCATATCGACGCGCAAGAATGCTCCTTTCCGTTTTTCTCAGCGTAAGGTCGCCATCGGCCATCGATTGCCTGATCTCGTCGGCCATTCCCAGCATCGATGCGCACATTCCGTCGAGGATAATCCGTTGCTGCGGGTCATGGTAGCCATCGAATGCATAGCGCAGCAAACTTTTATAATTTTCCGAAAGGGTTTCTATCTGGTAATAATAATCAGGTTTGATACTGAACCGAACAAGCAGAGACAATTCATCCAGAGCTTGTTTAAGCCGCTGACTGTATATGTGTTCACAGATTTTATGATAGATTTTCTCGGTTTCTTTTCGGGTCATCGACAGGTTTTCAGAAAAGTATGTCCTTCTTCATATTCATCATCATCTGGCTGTGGTCGCTGTCGTAGTCGAAGAGGGCATTGCCGTTGGAGCGGAAGAGGCGGACGTAATTGAGGGGAAACCAGATGGTGATTTTGCGCACTTTGACGCCGTTGAGTACGTCGATGCGGTAGTCGCCGTTGGCAAGCGGAACGGCCTTAAGCCGGGTCTTATCGGAGATTTTCAGCCTGTCGATAGTGACGGGCTTGCCCGATTCGGTGAAGACGGTGATGATCCCCTCCTCGTTTTTGATGATCCTGAGTTTACCGAGGCTCTGGTAGACATTGGGAGCGGTTTGTTTGAAGCCGGGATTGTACTTCCCGAATGCATCCATCACCGCGGCACCGGAGATGGCGACTTTGTTTACCCGCATCACGGTAAGGGCGCCAAACAGTCCGGCGATGGTTTGCTCGCAGTTTTCGGCTACCTGTTTGTCGGTCTCGGCTTTGAGAAGGGCAGGGATGTTGAGAACGGCTTCGGAGTTAAGGGCAATCCGGTCGACCCGGTTGCCAAGGGTGCTGCCGTAGGATACGGTGTAATAAATATTGCCGGTGCCGTCGAAACTCAGGCCGAACTTCGAAAAATTGTCATCGGCAGGGTAGGTTTTTACCGGCTGGGCTGTTCCGTCGGCGCCAAAGGATGCAGCCACGATGAAATCGCCGCCGGTGCCTTCACTGTCGGGGTTTACCTGGTTGAGCCAGATGAGTTTACCGTCGGCATTTATCTTTGCAACGAACCACGACCGATCTTCTTTCGACATCATCATGATCTTTCCGAAGGAGATCGATTTTTCGAATGTTCCGCAAATATAGATGTTGCCTTTGGGATCGAGGATGATGTTGGTGGCCATGGCATTGCCTTCGCAGTTTCCGCGGATGGCCCACTCGGGGTTGCCGTGTTTGTTAAATCGGGCCAGAAATGCATCTTTGGTGCCACCGGCAGTAGTGAGGGTCGTCCCTCCAACCTTTGCTTCACGGCTGAAATATCCTGTAATAAATGAATTTCCGTCGGCATCGGATGCCAGGTTCTGGCGGTTATCGCCTTTCATGACACCTCCCGCTTCGGCTCTTTCCCATATACCAGCAACCTGTTCAGCCTGGTTTTGTTCGTTGGCGAGTTCGACGATCTCCGCTTTGGCATTGGTCATACCGGGCATGGTCATGCCGAAAGGGGCATTGATATAAGTGGGGTCGGCAATCATATACTTTTCACCCTTGTACATCACATAATCGCCTGCCTCTTCATTGGGAAAACGCACTGCTGTTGCAATGTGACCGGGATAGGTAACACCAACCACCTTCAGGCTGAGAAGTTCCCTGACGAGGTATGCAAAAAGTACCGCGCGGTCGTCGCAGTCGGAGTAAGGGTAGTAGAAGTTCTCTTCCGGAAAAAAAAATTTCTCAGCACCGTTAAACTGCTCCTGGTCGGTTTTATAGGCAAACCCGTTCTGCACAAAATTGAGGAGGAAGTCGACCGACTCACCTGCCGAAAGCCCGTTCAGTTGCGGCTTAAGAGCATTGAGCAACGACTCTTTGGCTAGCGGGGTGATGGCAGCATCAAATTCAATCCTGATCTCGCACAACGGGAAATCCTTGTAAAATTCAACCGAATTCATGTTGTACTTCACCGGGAAGTTGTAATCCTTGCCCTTATAGGAGAATTGAAAATTACGCTGATCGAAACGGTCGCCGATATTGAGCGCATTGTAAATGTTGAGATCGAATACTTTCGATGACCCTGCAAAATCCTTCTCATAGGTATAGATCTGGTTGTAAGGGAAATCAGGTGCATAGAACTTGATGTTGTCGATCATGAAATAGCGCAATCCGTAGATGTTGTTGGAGGATGGAAACATCAGGCAGATGGTGTTCTCGGCATAGGAGACCCGGGTGCGGTATCCCGATTTGGTAAGCAGGAACCAGCTGAGCAGCCGGGAATAGTTCTGCGAACTGCTTATCTTCTCGGCTGTTTTTTTGACAAGCAGGTAGTATCCCCAGTCGTTCAGATTCATCCGGGTTTTCACATCCCCGAGTTGGCGGATGAGGCCCATATAATTGGTTTTATTCACCCGGTCCCAGAAATCGGCGATGGTGGTGTTATGTATTTCGGCGGGGAGGGTCCCTGCAAGGTTGGGGTCGTAGGTGAGATCGACGTTGGTGCCGTAGAAATTAAGGAAGGAGCCCTCGGCCGGGGCATCCTCCGGTTCCGATCGCTGTACGACAGGAATGTTGGGTACGGGCGGTATCGAAGGCG
>CAYHCQ010000058.1:0-1722 GCA_964355115.1 uncultured Prolixibacteraceae bacterium
AAAAAGGTTATTTCTCAATCTTCACCAACTCCTTAAAAAGTGTCTGGTTACTCTTGATCTTCTCCTCATTTCCATAAACGCAGATATCATTCTGTCCGATTACATCCTTCACCAGTTTCGAAAAACCGCGGATATCCTCAGCTTTCGTCGAAAGCACGGCATCGCGGTCGCGCTGCACATCCTCTTTCGTACGTTTGTTGAAATACATCATGTACGACTGGTCGCCTTTCTGCGATGGCGTGAGGGGGGCATCCATCCCTGAGATGGTCCCGATGATGTAACGCAGCATCGTGGCTGAATCGGCTTCGAATTTTGCAAGATAGCCGGGAGTTCCGTTATAGTTATCGAGGGTCTCTTTAAGGTTCGGATCGCGGTAGGAGTTGAAAGTGGCATTGCCGGTGAGACCAAACTGGCTGAATCCGCCATAAGCGCCTCCGATAACACGAATCTGAGTTTGCAGCCAGTCGGTGGAGAGGATCTGGTTCAGTACGCGCATCCTTCCATCCCATTTGTAGCCCAGCTTTTTGAAATTGTACCCGTTGATCACATACTGCACCTTCGAAGCAGCCAGGATCCCTTCGTTTTTCTTCACGGGGACTAAACTCCACGAAGTGTAAACCGGATTGACGGAAGGCATGGCTTTTTCGAATGACTCCAGCCCTTTGGTAAACGGTTCCAGATCCTTCTTGCTGCATGTTACTGCTGCAACCATATTCCTGTTTGTGAAGATCAGGGAGGCGGTTTTCTGCAGCTTCTCAATGATCTCTGCAGAATTTTTATCAAAATTCTTACTCAGATCGGTAATGAACCAATAATAATCCAGTCCCGAAGTCAGCTCATTATATAACCCCTGAGTGCTGAAGTAAGAAGAGAGCCGTTTGCTGGCAACAGAATAGCCGTTGCCCTTAACATTCGATTCAACCTGGCTCTGGTGACGTGCAAGCACGGTTTTCAACCGCTCCACATCGCTAAATTTTGTTTTGACAAGCATCTCGCCGCCCAGACTGAAAAGCTTATCCAGCTTGTTGTTCATCGCCTTGGAGGTAACGGCAAATTTGGGGATCAGCTTGCTGTCATCCATCTCCTCCGTGTAACTCTTTAACGACGTAAAGAATCCGCCCGTATTGATATTGAGCGCTTTGTTGAGATCTCCGTAGGAATAATTCTCCGTATTCAGGGTACCATAAAGGTTCGAAAGCAACGAGGCATAGGGAATCAAATCCTGAGGCAGCACCCGCAAATCGAAGAAGAGGGTTACATAAACAACATTATTGGTGAACTCCTCGTGATGAAGTGCAGGAATGCCTGCCAGTGTTGAAGGGGTAACCGGGTACCAGGCTGATTTGGGATTAATGTCGCTGAGTGTGAGCATCGGAATAGTGGCAATCGCCTCCGGGGTATCTTCACGTTTCTGGTAATCGATCAGCGCTTTTGTATCCTCAACAAGACCTGCAATTTCCTTGTCGCTTAAGGTCGTTTTGTAAGCCTTGAGTTCTGCTTCTGTCTTCGCATTGCGTTCCTGGTCAATGCCAGCCTTGGGTTCTACTGTGACAAGTACCGAGAGTGTATTGTTCAGGAAATATTTTCGGATGATCTCTTCGAGGTAGTTTGTGGTGAGGGCGGATTTTACCTCAGCCAGTGGCTTCTCATATTCCAAACCCAGAAATGGGTCAGCGGCAAAGAAGAAACCCGGCTGCGACTGCATGATATAGGTCATCCCCT
>CAYHCQ010000058.1:1822-20497 GCA_964355115.1 uncultured Prolixibacteraceae bacterium
GGGTCAGCGGCAAAGAAGAAACCCGGCTGCGACTGCATGATATAGGTCATCCCCTTCTGGGCGTCGTTACCTTCGCGCAGGCGGAACTCCATCCTGTTGAGCACCCCTTCCACGGTCTGCTTGTCGAGCCCCTTTTCAACTACCGATTTCAGAGTATTCATCAGGATCTCAAGGAACTTTGCCTTGTCGGCCGGATTGGCATTCTGCACATCGATCGAAACCACATTCTGCATATAATTGCTGGCGGAAGCCGAAATATCCTGTCCGATACCGGCCTCCTGCAGTGCAAGCCTTACCGGTGCCGACTCCTGATTTACAAGCACCTCCGAAAGTACGTCAAGCGCCATGCAGAGTGCCTGGTCGGTATTGTGACCGGCCACAAAACTGTAGTTCAGGAAGGTCTGCCCTTCAGTAGGCGCACCGTCGGTAATGGGATAGTAAGCATGAATGTCCTTCATGGCGCCAAAAGGCTTCTGGTCCTTGATCTCAGCCCGCTTGCCGGTAGCGGTATATTTTGAGAGATACTCTTTGTCGATAAAGGCCAGTTCACGGTCAAGATCGCCATCCCCGTAAAGGAAAATATAACTGTTCTCGGGATGGTAAAACCGTTTGTGGAACTTAATAAAATCGTCGTTCGTAAGGGTGGGAATGGCAGAGGGATAACCACCCGATTCAAAACCATAGGCATTGTCGGGGAAGAGGTTTTTGAATACCTGATAGTAAACCTCCCGGCTGGGGTCGGAATAGGCGCCCTTCATCTCATTGTAAACAACTCCCTTGTATTCAACGGCGCTGTCCTTGTCGGTAAGTTCATAATGCCAACCCTCCTGCTTCAGTATCCTTTTATCTGTATAAATCAAAGGATTGAAAACAGCATCAAGATATACATGTACGAGGTTAAAGTAATCCTTGTCGTTCATGCTGGCCACGGGGTACATCGTGAAATCCTTGGAGGTAAAGGCATTCAGGAAGGTGTTGAGGGATCCCTTGAGCAAAATATCAAAAGGACTCTTTACCGGAAAGCTGGTAGAGCCGTTCAGAACTGAGTGCTCCATGATGTGCGGGGCGCCGTTGTCGGATTCGGGAAATGTCTTGAAGGCAATGGAAAATGTTTTGTTCGGATCGTCGGCCTTGATCTTGATGAGCCGGGCGCCGCTTTTAACATGCTCGAAATAGAGACATTCGGCATTCAGCTCTTTTACGAATCGTTTTTCAATCAGTTTGAAACCATGCTGGTCTCCGGGTGTTGTAAAAGCCATAAGTATTGGAATTAAGATGGTTACTG
Source organism: uncultured Prolixibacteraceae bacterium (assembly GCA_964355115.1). Lineage (GTDB taxonomy): Bacteria > Bacteroidota > Bacteroidia > Bacteroidales > FEN-979 > JANXZO01. The sequence goes on from CAYHCQ010000058.1 coordinate 3,108, forward strand.
CCAGATATAAGGCAATTCTCGGGGAAGAAAACTTCCGTGCAAAGGTAATCGCTTTCATGTCAGGATGGGGTTAGAATTAATAGCGCCGCGAAGTTACAATAGTTATTGACACACTGATATTTCGGGGGAATATTTCCTCAGGATGATTTGCCGGATTAGGAGGAGTTGGAATAACTTTTTGTGAAGTTGTGATCCATCTGGTCGCGAACTCCTGCCCCGCGGGCTATGCGTTGTATTTCTCCGGGTCGTATCATGTAAAAATGGCGGATTTAATGGTCTCTGTTCCCAAATTTTGCTTGATACTCCATCTGCTTCTCATCCGACCCGACACAGGCAATCCGGGATCCAGCAAAGAAAAAACCCAGTGCCACTGCAGTGGTAAACGACATTCAAGGTTTTACCTTGACCCAACCACCATCATTAACCTTTTGAAGAGTTAGGCGGCAAAAATTAAAATAACACCCAATTCCAAGATGTTACTACTTTTTGTACCTTTGGAGTAAAGATTCAACATATGATTATCGAAAAAACAAAAGATCAGATACTTATTAAAATTTCACCAAAAGTTGATGCATTTGGATTTCAGCGAATCATGGATTATTTAGAATATCTTGAGATAACTTCAAAAAGTAAGGCTAAACAATCTGATGCTGACAAACTTGCCAATGAACTCAACCAAGTCTGGTGGGAAAAGAATAAGAATAGCTTCATCCAATGAGGATCATTGTTGATGCCAATATTATTTTCAGCGCCATTCTGAATACAAATGGTAAAATTGGGGATGTTTTACTCAATTCCCATAATATCTTTGAATTTATTGCTCCTCGTTTTTTAAAAGAAGAGATTCGTAAGTACCATAAAAAGATTCTTCTTATTTCCGGGTACTCAAGTTCTGAATTACAAAATATCGAGGATAAGGTTTACAAACCAATTTCATTTATTTCCGAAGTTCATATTCCTCTCTCAATAAGGATATCCTCGGAGCATCTGGTAAAAGAAATAGATCCTAAAGACGTGGCATACGTTGCATTTGCAAAATATTTTAGATGCAAATTATGGTCTGGCGATAAGGCTTTACAAAATGGCCTAATTAAAAAAGGATTTTCAAATATTATCACAACAGATGAGCTCTTTAAACTTCGAGACATCAAACTTTCAAAAAAATAATTTTCGCCGCCTAATCGAGTAGGCTGCCCCGTCAAAGCTGGCGGTTACCGGAAGCTGGCATTCACCAAAAACCTGATGGTTCTCTGTCTGTTTTCAGATCTCAAAACACCGAAGTAGATTCCGTCTGGTAATCCGGTGATATTTATTGTAAAGCTGGAATATCCCATAACCTCTTCCTGGTTCAGCACAATAACCTTCTTTCCCATAAGGGTTATCACCTCAAAACTCACATCCGCCTGATGGGACAGGTAAAAGGGAAAGGTGGAATGATTTGTCACTGGATTCGGATAATTCTGGAACAAAAAAATGTCATTGGGATCAAATAATCTGTCATCAACACCTGTCGACGCCGGAAATTTTTTTGTGATGATGAATTCTACTAAATTTTTGGCTTGTATCGAATCCATAGAGTACAAAGGAAATGATAAAACAACAACCTTATAATCCTGTCCCAAATATTCAATTCCAACCGGTTTACCTTTCATCATTCCAAGTGAGGTTGATGTGTCAAATTTCGAATCAAAACGGTAAATTACCTCCCCTGCCTGCGCCGGCTCAAGAGTCTCGATATTTTTTATATGCAACGGATGGTTGGGCAGACTTTTCAACGGATCAACAGTAATTGAATCATATCCCGCAGCTACAGGATATGCCCCGCAAAACAGGGCGTTCAATTTCCGGTGCACCTCTTTTATTTTGAACAGAGCATAGATTTCATCTGCCTGTGAAAATATTTTATTGTATTCACTATTTGAGGCGATAAGGGCTGATGGTTGCGGACAGGCAAGCAGGAGGTTCCCCTGGTTTTTCAGATAGGTGTATACCTCATTTTGGCTTTTAACGAAGGCGGAATTTGACAGGTTCTGGCTTGTATTGGATGACAACCATGCTACGCGCTTGTAATGTCCCAATATTCCCGGGTCAAAATTGGTGTCAGATGAGGCATCAATAAAATCATAGGTAAAATCCCGGAATATCCTTTTATAATAATCAATTACAATGGAATCAGCGGGGTCGTCAGTGTTGCCTTTGGCATCTTTGATAACCAATAATTCTCTGTCCAGGATCATCCTGAAACTTAAAACGGGATTTGAGCCGGTACTTTCAAAATTATCCTTATTCACAGATGTAATCCGGTAGAAATAGTTGACCCCGGGTGAAGCGGTTAAATCCTGAAATACAGTATCAGAAATAACAGAGGGATTGATCATGACAAAACCTGAATCCACATTGTTTCTCCGGTAAATGTTGAATCCTGCCATTGTTCCATTCATCCGGCCCGACCATGAAATCCCGATCTTGTCTTTATCCGGGTGTGTTGCTACATTGTATGGAACAGGAACATAATGTTCATTCAGCACTGCCGCACAATTGGCCTGGGTAACCTCCCGGCACATATCCATGCTGAGATACTGTACACTGTCGTGAATGGTATGGATGCGATTGTTATATGTTGTCTGGATAATGGTGGCCGTACAAAACCCATTGTCAAGAAAGGGGATTTCATTTCCCCCAAGGAAGGCTCCGGATTCTGGCAGAAGTGTCGTATAAGATTGAATGCAATGAGTTAACAGGTCGCCTGTCCAAAAACTCTTTTCTCCATTCACCTGGGAAACACCAACCGGAAAAGTACCGGAATTTGCATAAGCAATCATATCCATGCTGAACATCACCCGGAGGTTCTCTTTATTTTGGATTGCCTTATTCACATAGACCTGCGCTCCCTCCATGTGAATCTCTTCACTGGATAAGGTCGTGAACCTGATGGTAGCAAAGGGCTGAAAATTCACCTTTTTAAGGACACGGGCAATCTCAATCATTCCTGCCAGTCCGCTGGCATCATCATTTGCCCCAGGGGCCAGGATCCGAGGGTCTGTATTGATGGTATGGGAATCTTGGTGAGCCGCAAAAAGATACACTTCACCCGCAGATGACGTACCGGGTAAATCTGCAGATACATTGTATTGCCAGATACTGTCACTGGGAGGATACCTGTTTATTATTTTAAAAGAATCGATGGCCACATTCACATAACCGAAGGATTGAAATTTTCCGGCAGTCCATTCTGCAACATCTCTTCTGTTATCTGCATAAACAGAACGGGTTCCAAAACTGCAAAGCTGTAAAATCGTCTGATAAATGCTGTCTTTACTTATTTCTGAAATTACTTCGGTGATTTTCGGATTAGCTGCATCTGCATTTTTTATTCCGGGGGAAATGTTTTGACACTTCAGATTCAGTGCAGGGATAAAGGTGAAAAGGAGAAGGACCAGGGAAATTTGAAATATTTTCATGAGTTGAGTAATGGTTGAAACTTGAGGTTAGCGAATAATATGTATGTCGATAACCTCAAGTTTGTTATTGCATTTATTTCCATGTCCTATAAAGCTTGAATGGTCTTTGATTTTGATGCCGTAAAATCTCCACCGAAAGCTATCGCCTGCATTCGATTACCTGCTGTAATGTCTTGTCGATAAAGGAACCGAAATTTTTAAATTGCTGAAATTCAATTTCAGGAATCACATTGTTCTCATACCTGAAAATATACCTGATTTCCGCGATGTTTTTGTTTTGATAACCTGTAAATTCGAATGAAAATAATCCATCATTGTATGATTTCATGGGAAATTTCAGGGGTGCATTGTCGGCGCCGAAATCAATCCTGACTGTCACACTCCGCATGATCGTATGACCCGTAATGATATCGCATCCTGCCTTGATTTGCTGAAGGCGGTGCATAGGTTTTGGCAAAAATGCCAGCGAAAGGTAGGAAATTGCGGGTGTGTTAACAAATATCGATGGACTTAAAAGGATATTACAGCGAAGGCTAACGCTATCTCCATTTTGATTTAAACTGGATGCAGAGGGGACCGAACTGGCAACCCAGCTGCGGATTACCTCGTTAAGAAGCAGCTCCCTTCGTGAGAAGGGGACCGATGAACATGTATGTTGGAGTATCTCATTGGGACCACCTTTCGCTGAGTAGGTCAAAGTACCGACAACCCGTTTATCCTGGATTTTGAGGTCGAAATAAAAAGAATCTGCATTTCCGGATGAGGGCTCCATGGGAACCGTGAGATAAACTCCCCGCTGATAACCGATAACGAAGACCTTCCGTCCCTGGATACCACAACTGACGCTGGTAAGGTCTGATAACTTATCGGTCGGATCAAGAAAAAGCCATCTGTCTCCTGCTTTTACAACACAAATCATGTGATCGGCTGAGGATAAAGAGGGAAAATTCATGTCGTTCCGGTGAATGATCGTGGCTGTTATCCCCAGATAGGCCTCCACACCTTTTCTTCGCAGCGCCTGGCATAGAAGATTTGACATTCCTTTACAGTCACCCTGCCGCTCTTTCAAAACATCGCCCGGGTTGTCGGGTACAAAGGCGCCAACCCCAACTTCCATGTCCAGGTATTTTATCTTTTTTCTGATAAAGGATGTCAAGACAGCCGTCATGGAATCCGGGGAATAACAACCCCGGGTAATACTGTCAATTAATATTTTTGATGCATCATTGAGGTATTGGGAACCGGAATACTTTGATTGCAGCAGGTCATTGAAATATTCTGATTCGCGACCGGTATATTGTGAAGGTGTTATGATAATCCTGACCTCACAGGCCTTCTTACGGATGGTTTTGTTATCCGCTTGTGGAAACAAAGAATTCTTGTATTTTATCTTCGGAACGCCTGTAAATAAATATCTGTTGTACTTGCGATCGGTCAGCGTGTCGATATGAAAAAAGGATAGCATTTCAGGGAACGGAATATTATAAGCGAGGTGGTAGCCGGCTGGCACCCTCACCTCATAACTGAAAGTGTCGACTGGCATGCTCCCCGTAAAATTCAAAGAAGAGAGTAAAAACAGGTCGGAACATTCGGTAATATAGCTTATGCGGAATGCGGCATTTTGTTCCAGGTGAATGGTTTTGGCACGCAGGCAGGTATAAAAGGCGGATGATGGAACCTGGACATCCTGTATTGAGAAGGCCTTCCGATGTACCGGCTTCCCACCAACCCGTATGTAATTGATGTCGATCTTCTGGACCGATTCCAGACTGGTATAAGGGATCCAGTAATCCCCCTGGGGATTGGTAAAATTCTCCTCTATGATCTCCCTTCTGAAACCAAGGATCGTGTCGCGAACGGTAATCACCTCTTTTCTTACCCGGCGGGGTTCGGTATCATTCGACGAACACACCTGGTCAGGATTGCTAAATTGAAAAATCAGGAGCAGAAAGATGATTCGCGTCATAAATATCGTCGATCAGTTCGGGGTGGCGTTGGGCTTTATTCTTACCAGGAAACTTGTATTCTTAAATAAAGCCCACTGGTCGTAAAGTTGCCTTAACTGAGAATATTCGTAGGAGGGCAGTCTGCTCTTAAGAATTCTGTAAGCTGATTTTACAATGATCACCGTGTCGGAAACCTGTGTTACCGAGAATTGATAGTTTCCAAAGTTATTGTTTATCCCACCCGAAAGGGAGGCAGGATTTTCGACCTCTACAGGCTGTTTGAAAGAGTACTGATAAACAAATTGTTCGCTAAATCTGAAATCCGGATAATAATCAACGAACCGGTCATCGGAATACGCAGGAAGAACTGAGTGATCAAGCCATTCAGTGAGGTCGATGGCATATAGGCTATCGCCAACCTTTACAATTTTATCTTGTTGGCGGCCTTTATAGATAAACCTGGATTTAAAGGGGAACTCTGAATCAGAGGCCGTATTGTAACTGGTATCCAGGACGAAGTTTTTCATTTCATTCATGAAGTAGTTTTTCCATCCGGAACTAAGTGAGTCTTTCAAAACCTGGTTACTCCAAATCTGGTCAAGATACGAAAAAGTCCCCGCCCGCTCAGTGCAGCAATAATAAGATAACAAGTTCCTTTCCAGGTCAGCATTAATCTGGTTTATCCTCTTTTTATAGTTGATGGAATGGGGATAGTCGGGTAATTTCATAAAAGCATGCTTCCCGGGTGTTTTTCTGGAAATCAAAAGAAAATTGGCCCCCAGGTATTGAGGATGGATCTCCTCGGGGTTTATTTTGTAAATGCTGTTGTCGGCAAAGAGGTATCGCAGTGAGTCATTTTCGTCGTTATAGGCAAAGAACAGGGTCGAAAAATCCCCTCCGGAGATCATATTTGTATCGATCTTTCCCCGGGTTTTTATGGCGCCGAGACAATAGAAATAGTCTATCCCAAAGCAATCGAAAAGATCGGTGTACAATCTTGCAATAGCCGATACAGGAATTTTTTTATTGTAAAGATAGTAACCGGAGGTGTACTCCGGTTTTTGATAACTCTGTTCAATCGTGATACTGTCGAAAATGAGCCGTATCATGTTTCTTAATCCTGCATAGGGAGATTCCTTTCCGATGGCAAAATGCTTGCCGACGAACTCGGTAAGGTACTGTGATTTGGCCCCTTTTAATTTTTCATTGGGCATCGACATCAGAAGTCCTTTGGAAAAGTCTGTCCAGTTATCGTCCCCTATTTTGGTCCCTCGGGGGCCCGTATCGAATGGGCTGTGTACAGATAAAATCTGGTACCTGCAATAAGGCATTTCATTATACAAGATGGCGTGATCCACATCACGCAGCGCACCAAGACTATACCTGGTGTACCGAAACCGGTAGTACCGGCCATCTGTTGATTGTTCAGGGTTTTGCAACCCGTTATAATTCTTGATATTTACTGTCAGCGAGCCGGAAAACCAGAGATCCAGCACCGATTCGGCTACCGGGAGGTGGGTACTGAAAAAATAGTCTCCGCTTAGAGTCATATCATCAGAGCGAGTCATCGTATACTCCACTTCAATTTCGTCACCAACTTCAACACCCGGGATTGAAAACCGGTAATGGCCCTGATGCCATCCAAAACCGCCGTTGGTAACATTTTGGATCTCCTTGATATCCTCCTTATTTACAGGGATTATCGTGCTGTCGGGTTTGATCGTCCTGGCCCGGATGCTGATAATTTTCCCGTTCGTACTCTTGGGGATATATATTTTAGAATATTCATCTGCTCCCCGTTGCGTTAAAATTTTAATCCGCTGGAACACCCGTTCAACAAACCCTTTGTCGGTGTTGTAAAACATGAAGGATTGGCTTTGAAATGCACTTGCATAGTATGGGTTATATGAACTCAGAAAGGATGAATAAATTCGGAACCGATTGGTTACAGTCCTGTGTTGCAACAGCATGACAGCATCCTCATTCTTATTTCTTTCTTCCCAGGCTTTTCTTGCACTAACTCTTCGAATTGAATCAACGTTTTGCTTGTCCTGGGCGTGAAGAGTCGGCGAGAAAAGTACAAGTGAAACGACCAAAAAGTGGAATGAGAGCGTTTTGATTCTCATGGAAAACAGTCTGATTAATTGGAGTTTTCAAATATAGGAAATTATCATTTATGCAATCGTTGTAAGGGTAATTTCATTTTGTTTACTTTTATCGCACAATTCCCGACACTATGCGATACTTCCTGGCACTATTGCTGGTTTGCCTCTCCTTCACCCAGAGCTTTGCGCAGCAAAGTATGAACATTCAGATATCCGAGTTGGAAAAGCAGAAAGCCGATAACGAGTTTCATGAAGCGCTATCGACCGCTAACGGTTTGTTGTCGGAACATCCAGGTCAAAGCTGGCTTTACGTATTAAGGGCGGAGATATTCCTGAATCTTGGTGATCGCCAGTCGGCCATGGCCGACATGAGACAGGCAAAGAAAATGGGGTATGGCGGACTGACTGAATACGCCAATTACCTCATGTTTCCCGAATATCTCGCCAATGAAGTGGCCAGGGGATTTGTTAATGAACCTTTGAAGGCAGAAAATGGGTTCAGACTTCCTGTTACAAGGAAAGACTCCCTGCAGGGCGGTTTACGCCCTGAGCGGGATTGTTTTGACGTTGTTTTCTACGACCTGAAGGTTGAGCCTGACCCGTTGCACAAAACGATCTCCGGAAGCAATGCCATCTGCTTTCGTGTATTGTCTGCAACCCGGACTCTGCAGATTGACCTCTTTGCCGAACTTGCCATTGGCGAGATTAAATGGCGACACCAAAACCTCTCCTTCCGAAGGGAGTTCAACGCGATATTTGTTGATTTTCCCGACATTCTGGTACCGGGCGATCTGGATACATTGCTGATAACCTATTCCGGCGCGCCCCATGTCGCTATTGATCCGCCCTGGAATGGAGGTTTTGTGTGGGAGAAGAAAAAAGGGGCTTACTGGGTGGGGGTAGCCTGTGAACATCTCGGGGCCAGTTGCTGGTGGCCCAATAAGGATTACATTGCCGACCGCCCCGACTCGATGCGTATTACGGTGATCACTCCACCTGACTACCAGGGTATATCCAACGGAAACCTGCGATCCCTGAGAAAAGCAAAAGATTATTGGACCTTTGAATGGTTTGTCAGCTATCCGATTGCCAACTACCTGGTCACACTCTATCTGGGGAATTTTATCAATCAGAACGAATTATGGACAAATTCTTCCGGATCGATGTCGCTCGATTATTATGTACTCCCCCATAATGAAAAGAAAGCCCGCCAATTTTACAGTCAAACCCGAAAGATCATTGAAGTTTACGAGAAACTTTATGGTGATTATCCTTTCTTTAGGGATGGAGCAGCCTGGGTAGAAGCTCCCTACGCCGGAATGGAAAACCAGGGGGCGATTGCTATTGGAGATGAGTACGGGGCTAAAAAAAGGCGTATCTATGATCAGCGCGACTATGACTACCTGCTGATCCATGAAACCGCTCATGAGTGGTGGGGTAACGCTGTTGGCATGCGCGAAATGGCGGATGCCTGGATCAGTGAAGGGTTCACCACCTATTCGGAATGCCTCTTTATGGAGGATGTTTATGGGTACAATAGTTATATGAATCTTGTGGTCAGCGACATGTCACAAATTCTCAATATCTGGCCCATGGTGGGCAGATACGGGGTCAACGACAACACCTTCCTGGGAAGCGACATCTATGTAAAGGGGGCCGTCATGCTGCATAACCTGAGATGCCTGCTCAATAATGATACTTTGTTTATTGGCATGGTCAGGAGTTTTTATCAATTGAACCGGTATAAGACCGTAACTACAAAAGATTTCATAAATCATGCCAATCGCCGCACTGGCATCAACCTTACCCCGTTTTTTAAAAAATTCCTGTTTGAGGCCCATCCTCCGGTATTGCTTTACGATTTTTTCAGGGAGGGGAACAATATTCTTTTCAGCTACAAGTGGATCAATGTTGATGATGGATTCGAAATGCCATTTCTTCTGTTTACCGGTGAGGGACATCAGATACGCCTGGAGGGGACGACCCATTTTAAGTCAGTTATGCTCGAAAATACGAAAACTTTTCTGGTAGCAAACGCAATGAGGTTTCCGAAGAATATTCTCAGGAACTCATTAACCTATTTCGAAACCTATTTCGATCACCGGCCTGCCGTGATAACCTGGCTTAAAACAGGAAAGCGGCGCATTGAAGGACATCAGTACGACTCATTGAAAGTCGGTACATGGAATGAATTCTATGCTGGTGATACGCTTTGCCGGTCAGTCTTTTACCTCAACGGACGACTTGAGGGAAGGGTCACCAGTTTTTCGGTTGCAGGCCAAAAGATCAGTGAAATGAATTATAAAACGGACACGCTTGAGGGAGATTTCAGGCTTTTTTATGAAAATGGGGCACCAGAAATAACCGGTAGTTATGCAAAAGGGAAACAGTGTGGCGAGTGGAACTTCTTTAATCCTGCTGGATCCCTTGTGACGACGGCTGAATTTATTAATGGTGATGGCAGGGCGGGATCCCGGAGTAATGCTGGTTCCGCCAGTAAAGGGCTGAAGGTTGATTCTATTTACTCTTATGTGAATTTTCCGCCTCACTATCCGGGTGGAGAAGCAGCTATGTACGCCTTCGTGAAAAGTCACCTGGTCATCCCATCCCGGCAAATCAAACCGCAACCGGCTGAAGTAATTATTCTCAGTGCCGTCGTTACTCCCATTGGCACCTTGCGGGATTTTAAAATTGAACTTGCGAAAACCCCCGAAATCGCAGATGCACTCTTGAAAGCCATGCAGCAAATGTCGTTCTGGGCCCCTGGTTACCTGAACGGACAACCTGCTAATGTAAAGATTGCAATACCATTCCGGCTAAACAACATGTAAACTTTAGAATAACTGGGAAAAATATTAGTGAAACTTTTTAAATGATGAATCCTTTTGCAATGGATCTATGAGCCACCTAAAATATAAAACCCCTGTAATGTAATATTTACAGGGGTTTTATAAATAATTCAGTGACTCCGGAGGGATTCGAACCCCCAACCAACAGAACCGGAATCTGCCATTCTATCCAATTGAACTACGGAGCCTTTCGGGCGGCAAAGATACAATAATTACTCTGAAGTCAAATACCGCAGGATAAGCTGCCGCTGGGTTGTGTCAATTTTTGACCGGATTTGCATTGATACGGTGAGCCTTTGCCAGGCTGTATCGGAAAATTCACGGGGAAGATAGAGGGTGTGACAACTTCCGCAATGATCGACATACAATTGACGGCCACGATGAAGCTCCTCAAGCCTTATCCCCGCTTTATCAGCCCGCTGAATGTCGGGGATGTACAAAGCCGGCACACAGGCGATCAACATGAAAATAAGCAAAAACAGAAATGTTTTCATTGAATTCTGAATTTACGAGTGAACGAGAAAACAAGTGAACGAGTGAACAAGTGAACAAGTAAACGGAAGCCTAATTGCTTTGTTACTTTGTTACCTTGTTACCTTGTTACCTTGTCACTTTTCCCCCTACAATGCATAGGAGAATAGCAACCTCGCCTGGTAGCGCTCGTATTCATTAAGGTTGAGGCAGGTACCGGTGGTAATTCCCCGCAAACCGGCCACCTGGGGCATCAGGGTGAAATTGATCCAGAAGTCATTGCGGCTGTAAGAAAATGTCGGTCCGGCATACAGCGCGGAATGTGCCCAGCCGTCGTCGGGCGTGTACACGTTGGGGTTACGGATCTCAACCCCAATGTGGAAACCCTTGCGAAGATCGAATGCTATCCCATAATTGAACTCGAATTTGTATTCCTCCTCGGTATTAATTTCAGCCCCGTCCGGCTCCCACTTCCATTCGGGCTCAAACACAAGGTTCAGAGCCTGCATGAACCTCCCTGTCTTCTTGTCGAGGATCACCTTGGCCTCCAGCTCCAGCTCTGTTGCACTCACTGTAACCTCGCCGTACAGTGCCGAACCCAATACATTCGCTACCGGATCGCTGATCTTATACTTCCACTCGTTGGAGAAACTGAACTCGCTTTCTTTCTCCATTACCGCCACGGTGTCCTCCATCATACCTACCGCTTTGGTTGAATAATTCAGATAAAATGCCGTCTGAAGGTTTTTGCCCAGACCAATTTCAAACTCAACCCTGGCATCCATCCGTCGGTAATAGTCCTCACGCCCTGTACGGTATGTTGTCCATATCTCAATTTCCTTCTGCCCCTTGTTCAAAACCAAGCTCTGGTAAACATAGTTAAAGACCCGGTCCTGTGACCGGACTTCGTTAGTAAACATGAATAAAATCAATCCTGTCGTCAACAATAGTTTCTTCATAAATAAATTGTTTAAAGTTTAACAATGCAAATATAATTAATTTAGTCTTATTATGAATTAAAATCGGAAGATTCATCCTATCCCCCAAATCATCCTATAATATTTTTCCACTTTCAAATTTTAAATATCAATTTTCTTAACTCTTAATTCTTCACTCTTAACTCTTAACTTTTTATACCTTTGACCTGTAAAAATCATAAAACACTCCCTTCCATGTCAGAAAGAATTTCAGATAAAGTTCGTCCGGGTGTTGCCACGGGCAACGCAGTGCAGGAGATATTCCGCATCGCCAAAGCAAATCAGTTCGCCCTTCCCGCTGTCAACGTTGTGGGCTCCGACTCCATCAACGGCGTGATGGAAGCCGCAAAGGCGGTAAACTCCCCGGTCATCATCCAGTTCTCCAACGGAGGCGGGATATTCTATGCCGGTAAGTCACTGAAGAACGAAAATGAACGGATCGCCATCAAAGGCTCCATTGCCGGCGCTATGCATATCCATGAAATTGCAGAGCTCTATGGAATCCCGGTAATCATCCACACCGACCACGCCGCAAAGAAACTCCTCCCCTGGATCGACGGGCTGCTCGATGCCGGTGAGAAACACTTCGCCCAACACGGCAAACCGCTCTTCAGCTCACATATGCTCGACCTTTCTGAGGAGCCCCTTCACGAAAATATTGAGATCTGCAAACGCTATCTCCAACGGATGAGTAAAATGGGGATGACCCTCGAAATCGAACTCGGCGTTACAGGTGGAGAAGAGGATGGTGTCGACAATACCGGCATCGACAGCTCGCGGCTCTATACCCAGCCTGAACATGTTTCCGAAGCCTACAAGGTGCTGAACAGCGTTAGTCCCAACTTCACCATCGCGGCCTCTTTCGGCAACGTTCATGGTGTTTACAAACCAGGGAATGTCAAACTTGAGCCTAAGATCCTGCACAATTCGCAGGTCTTTATCCAGGAAAAGTTCCACACCGGCCCCAATCCGGTTAATTTTGTTTTTCATGGCGGATCGGGTTCAGAACCTGAAAAAATTGCCGAAGCGCTTGGATATGGCGTGGTGAAGATGAACATCGACACCGATACCCAATGGGCTTTCTGGGAAGGGATCAGGAACTTCTACAAGAAAAATGAAGGCTACCTGCAGGGACAGATCGGAAACCCGGAAGGCGACGACAAACCCAATAAGAAATACTACGACCCGAGGGTCTGGCTCCGTGAAGGGGAAAAGAGCCTGGTGGAAAGACTGAAAATTGCCTTTGCCGACCTCAACTGCATCGACCGGTATTAACCTCTACATGCCAACACCACCGGCCAATGTCTCCTTGGCATGGATGCTCAGAACGGGTATGGGCGAATGGTTCACCGTCTGGTGCGCATAGGGACCCAGGAATATATTCGTAGCCGTCGTCTCCTGCTCGGTCATTATCGCAATCATGTTGGCATCAATCTTTGTCGCGTAATCGATCATGGCATCCGAAATATTCTCGGCATTTACAGCATCAACCGTGTATCGGATTTTCTCCTCGTCAAAATAGGTGGTAACCTGGGTGGTATACAGGTCCACATTGTGGCGCATTGCCTTTATTTTTGAAGTGTAAACCTTGAGAATAAAGATCTCTGCATCGTGCTTTTTGGCAAGATAACTCGTGAAAGTCGCCTTCTGCCGGGTCTCTTCTGCACTGTCCATCGGGAATACGATACGGGTGAGCGGCCGCTGGATGTTGATCCCGCCACGGATGGTAATCACCGGGCAGGGGCTGGCCGCAACGATCTTGTTGGCGTTGCTTCCGATCCAGAACTCCTCAAAACCTGACGCGCCGTGCGTGCCGACAACAACCAGCATGGCCCTGCTAGTTTTGGCCTCCTGGGTCACCTCCTTGTAGATCTTTCCGATCCTCACCTTGTAGCTGATAGTATTGCCGGGAAGATCTGGCTGATACTTCGCAATCAGATCATCAAACGCCATCTTTACATCGCGGGATGGATCGTTGTTCTGATCAACATATTTATCCTTCTGACTGGCTGATTTCTGAACCCATACAAGGATCATGTCCGATTTGCATTTCTGTGCAATGCTGAGCGCATGCAGAAAGGCATTGATCGAACAATCTGAAAAATCGATGGCTACAATGATCTTGCTCATGGTGCTGGTTTTAACTATTCAACATTCTGAAGATTGATCTGTTCGGTAACTATAAATGCATTCGGGTAGTCGGCAATGATCTCGTTCAGGAAACGCTGGGCATCAAGCCGCGAACGAAAATCGCCTACCCTTACCTTGTAGTTAGGTGACTTGAAGGTAAGGTATGCCCTGGTTTTCGGGAATTTCAGGATGAATTCATCCAGAACAGACTGCGCCTTGGTTTTGGAGTTGTTGCCTGAATCGAAAAAAACCTGGATCCTGAAACCGTCCATGGTCTGCGCCACCTGGTTCACCTCGATGTGCTTATTCATGAGGATATTTATGTTCATATCCTGGTAAATCTCCAGCTTTCCGCTGATGCTGTCGGGCTTCTGCGCCATAATTCTGCCAGGGCAGACTGCCCAGAGAAACAACAAAATTACCGGTAGCGAAAATTGTTTCATCGTATGCTATAAACAAAAATGCTCTTTTGCATGAATACTGAGCACAGGTACAGGCGCCTGGTTGATGAGCTGCTGTGCATGCGCCCCCAGAAGAATATTGGCCGGCGACTCCTGCTCGGTCATGATGGCAATCATGTCGGCTTTCACACTCCCCGCATAGGCAATGGTTGCCTTGGTAAGGTCGTTGGCTATGATGCTGTCTTCCACATAGCTGATCTCCTTGCCTTTCAAAAACCCCGCTGCTGCCTGTGCATATTTTTCTGCTATCCGCTGGATCGATTTCAGATGGCTGGTGTGGGTGGTAACCAAATGCACCTCCGATTTATACAGTTTGGCGAGGCAGGCAACAAAAGGCAACTTCTGGATCGTCTCTGCCGACCCGTCGATGGGAACCAGTATCCGTTCAATCTTTTTGGTTATCCTGAAATCATGTCGTATGGTGATCACAGGACAGCAGGCATAGGTCACAATTTTAAAAGCGTTACTGCCAATCCAGTACTCTTCGTAACCTGAAATCCCATGGGCGCCGGTAACGATGAGTTCGGCCCCGGACTGCTTTGCAAGGATATCCATTTCATGGTAAACCTTGCCCTTCTTAAGCTTGTACTCCATCTTCTGCCCCTTTCCAAGCTGCTTTGCATAAAGGGTAACGAGCTCGTCAAAACGCTTCTTGGCCTCATTCCGGTTCTCATTGGCGGTGTCGGGATAAAGCGATTCCTGGGGTATTACTTTATCGACCCAGGCAAGAATGATATCCGATTTCATCTTATTGGCCAGAGGGATCGCATAATCAATGGCGTGAATCGAGGTGTTTGAGAAGTCTACCGCAACAATAATTGGATGCATGGTTGCCCGGGTTTTAATGATAACGTAAAAGTATGGAATTTTATTTACAAACGAAATCGCCCGAATTAATTAATTTTGCAAGTATGAACGACAGTCTTGACCCTTCGGGAGAGCAACTGACCCCGGTTGAAAAAGAGATTGAGAAGGTGCTTCGGCCATCCGGATTTATTGAATTTTCGGGACAGGAAGCCATCGTCGAAAACCTGAAAATATTTGTTCAGGCTGCAAAACAGCGCGGCGAATCGCTCGATCATGTTCTTCTGCATGGACCGCCGGGACTGGGAAAGACCACCCTTGCCAACATCATTGCCAACGAACTTGATGTCAATATCCGGGTAACGTCGGGACCGGTGCTCGATAAACCCGGCGACCTGGCAGGACTCCTTACCGGGCTCGAGCCGAACGACGTTCTTTTTATCGACGAAATCCACCGGTTGTCGCCGGTTGTTGAGGAGTACCTCTATTCAGCCATGGAGGATTTCAAGATCGACATCATGATCGAAACAGGTCCCAATGCCCGGAGCATTCAGATAAAACTGAACCCCTTTACGCTCATCGGAGCCACCACCCGCTCAGGACTTCTCACCGCTCCCCTCCGGTCGCGGTTCGGGATCAACTCACGGCTCAACTATTACCTGGCCGACACCCTCGAACGGATTATTCGCAGGTCATCGGAAATTTTAAATGTGCCCATCGATAAAACAGCCGCCTCTGAGATCGCACGCCGCAGCCGCGGAACTCCTCGTATCGCCAACCTCCTGCTGCGACGTGTACGTGACTTTGCCCAGATCAAAGGAGATGGGAAGATAGACCTGAAGATAAGCCAGTACGCGCTGGCCGCGCTCAATGTCGATAAACATGGCCTCGACGAGATGGACAATAAGATCCTGACCACCATCATCGATAAGTTCAAGGGCGGACCGGTTGGTATAACCACAATCGCTACCGCAGTTTCCGAAGATGCCGGCACCATCGAGGAGGTATACGAACCCTTCCTCATCCAGGAGGGCTACATCATGCGCACCCCCCGCGGGCGTGAGGTTACCGAACTGGCTTACCGCCACCTGGGAAAAATTAAAATGGGAGAACATCCGAAACTTTTCGAATAACAGGAAATGAACCCCGGTGATATAGTGAACCTTAACGAGAAACAGAACTCCGGCGATAAAGTGAACCTAAACGAGAAACAGAACTCCGGCGATAAATCTGTACTGCGCAAACTGATAAAAGCTGAGGCACTCCGGTTGGGATTTTCGCATTGCGGAATCGCCAAAGCCGAACCTCTCAGCGACCTGCAGAGTTTTTATTCCGGGTATATCGCTGCCGGAAAGTACGAACCCTTCACCTACCTTAAAACCAACCTCGAAAAGCGGCTCAACCCATCGCTGCTTATGCCCGATGTGAAATCGGTGATCGCACTTCTGATGAACTACTATCCCCCGGATCCCATTTCACCGCACGACAACTATACCATCTCAAAATATGCCTGTGGCGGCGACTACCACCTCCTGATGAAGGAACGATTAACAGCCCTTTGCGGGTTTCTCTCCGCCCTCTCTCCCGGTGTGGAGGCACGCTCGTTCGTCGACTCCGGCCCGGTTTCCGAAAAAGCCTGGGCTCAGCGCTGCGGAGTAGGCTGGCAGGGAAAAAATTCACTGATCATCAACAAAACCCAGGGATCGTTTTTCTTTATCGGAACAATACTCACCTCCCTGGAACTTGAAGCCGGCAACCCTGAAACCGATCGCTGCGGCGAATGCACACGGTGCGTCGACAGCTGTCCTACCGGAGCTCTGAATACCCCGTACCAGCTGAATATTTCGAAGTGCATCTCATTCCACACCATCGAAACAAAAGGAGAGATCCCTCAGGAGATAAAAAGCAAACTCGGCGGAAGAATATTTGGTTGCGATACCTGCCAGGATGTTTGTCCATACAACCGTTTTGCCAAACCCACAACTGAACCCGCATTTTTCCCTTCGGAAGAGCTCAAATCAATGCGTAAAAAGGATTGGGAGAACTTAACCCAAGAACAATTCGACAAAATCTTCGCAAACTCCTCTATAAAACGAACAGGATTTCAAAAACTGAAAAGCAATATTATCAACAACTTTCATCTAACTAGAACGTAACTATTTGAATAAAGGCTAGTTAGCCCGATC
>CAYHCQ010000059.1:0-20435 GCA_964355115.1 uncultured Prolixibacteraceae bacterium
AAACCGGACGGGCGGACAGGCGGACGGGTGGACGGGCGGACAAGCGGACGGGTGGACGGGCGGACAAGCGGACGGGTGGACGTCACCGTAGCACCACCCTTACAAACTTCGTCTCATATGGATTAAACCGAAGGTATGAGGCTTTGTACCCTTTCAGTGCCTTGGGATACTTCTCCCATAAAAGTTGTAGGGGTTCCCCGAGCACATTGACCTCGCTGACAGAGGTTGCCGGAACAGCCCAGGAGAGTGTGGTGGCGGAGGAGAACACGGCTTCAACGATCACCGAATCGGCCTTCCCGTTCACCTCCCTGAATTGCATTACGATGGATCTGTTGTCGCTGGCAGGGTGTGCCGATACCATCAGCAGGTTACCCAGGTTTGAAGCCGTGAATGAACGCGGGATCAGAATTGTATCCTTGTCCCCGGCCGGGAAGATCCGGGTTAGCATGGGGATGCGGTTACCCCAACCAAATTTTGTTGCGGCAAGGTTTGAAGGGTCGCCTGAAGAGGTAACCTGGTAGTTCCATTTCAGCTCTCCCTGCTGGCTGGCCAGGAAGTTGGTCGTCCAGTAGTTGTTGAGCACCCAGGAGTAGATGCCGTTGGATGCAGGATAAGGGATGGCGGATGACGGATGACGGATGGCGGATGACGGATCGCTGAGGGGGTTGAATTTGCCAAGGTTGATATCACCGAGTTGAACAAGCGGGATTTCGGGGGAGACAAAGATGATCTGTGCGCTGTCGCTGCGCACCGCCACAAAATTCTGGATTCCCTGCCAATCGGAGGCTGAGCCGGGGATCTGCTCCTTGCCCGCCATCACCGTTCCGCCGGCCACTTCGTAAACCAGTTTTCCTTTGTCGAGCTGAAACGGGAAGGCTACATAAACTCCTTCGGGATCGGTTACCGGGAGTTTTTTCATCGAATAGCAAAATTCAACCTTTTTTTCGTGGTTGTAAAGGCGGATTTCACATTTCACGCCATCCCTATCAGCGCAACCAGGCACCTGGCCGGTAATTGTAATGCTTTTCCAAACCGGCCCTGAAGTTATTCCGGAAACCCTTATGCCGTTCCAGGGTGTTCTTGTGTATTCATCGAGCCGGAGTTGTTCCAGTTGCCCGCGATTTTTCCCGAGCCTTTCATAGATAAACTCTCCGAGGCCATACTTTGATCCGGCTTCTGTGAGGTTTTTATTCAGCTTTTTATCAAAAAATCCGCTGACAGTTCCCCTAAGAGGATCGATTGTAAACCGGTAGTCTTCGTTTTCCAGAATACCGGCAAACGGTTGTTCCTTTAATTCATTGCGCAATTCATCACTTATCAGTATACGCAGAGTTACATAACCCATGGGCGGAATATCCTTTACGAACAGGGTCCAGTAGGTGCCATCTTCGCGCGCCATCACCTGCTGTGCCGGCACTTCACGGTTCCCAGGGTCAAGGATTCGAAATTTTCTATCCTTCGGCAATATCTGGTGGTCAATGTAAAGTGTAACCAGGCCTGACCGTACCCAATTCAGGGTATTTATTACTGTAATTACCGGAACATTGGTCCTTGGCAGAAATGGCTGCACTAAACCCATCACCTCTTCGCGGAGCAGATAGTTTTTCTTCACCGCCTCCCACACATATGACTCTTTTTCACCAAGTTGCACAACAGAATTCTCGCACAGCGGATCGGTAATGCTTTCGGCAGCTCCGAAAGTATGTTCATCGTAAAAGGAGATGTCGTCGGTGATCTGTTCGTTGAGGCGGTTGATATGTTCGTTTGGCGCTGCTCCCAGGATGGCAGCCATGGCACGGAGTCCCTGGTTGGCAATGTAGTCGGAATGGGCCTTGCGGGCATAGGCTGTCTGGATAGCGGCCGAACCGAAACCATCCATCCACCAGTCGGGCCAGGCACCCCGTACCACCGGCATTTCGTCAGCATGATTTTTCTTCATATACGCCGGGTAAACTGAGATGGTCGACAACTGCAGTTTAGGCCAGACGTAGGTCTGATTCCACTTCTCCACAATTTTACAGGCCGTGGTCGAAGGCGGGGAGTTATCGGTGAGGTAGCCACTGAACTGGATAGCATAATGATCAAAGGAAAATCCTCTCTTTTTGACATCCTGGAGGTGCCCAAGCAGATTTTGTCCGAAGGTCTCCAGATTGGCCAGTATTCCAAGTGAGTTGGCCCACATGTAATGTTCGGGACGGTTGACCAGGATACGATTTCCGGAGGGCGACTCCCACCAGAAGGTTGTAGGTTTGCTGAATGGCTTCAGCGCCCTGTGGGTATTCTGGGCCATGTTGAGGTAGCTGATCCCGGCGCCCGACAAATAATCGACCAGGCACCAGGGCACACCGTTGATGTCGCTCTGCATGGCCGCGTTGACAGGCAGTCCCATTTCACGAAACATCGCAACCGGCTGCAAGGTAGCGGCAATAGTGGTTTCATCTGCCAGGTCGGAGGAGTTGAGAAAAAGACCCGCCAGTTCAATCCGTCCCTCGTTTACCCGCCGTTTGAGACGCTCTACCTGACTGGATGGGCGGGTTTTCAGGTACTCTCTTACTGCCCACGATGTTTCGCAAGTCCAGCGGAACCTGGCTGCATCAGGCAGTGAGTCGGTCTGGTCGCAGTAGTCGAGGGCATAGTCTATATACCTCAGATGTTCGGGCAGTATCTCTGTTTGCGGACGTGTATAGCCGATATCAGTATGGGTATGCTGAACAAGGTAAATGTTCCAGTGTCTTACCGGTTCGGTATTAAAATCAACTGAATAGGGCTCCCTGCCGCTGATCTTTACCGATGCGGTTTGTGTCGTTTTTCCGGAAGTTTCGGGAACCAGTAACTGAACCCTGTTGTAGCCGGGCTGCAGTGTGAAAGGGGTAATTTTCCCGCCCTGCTGTTCTACGGTTCCTTTAACGGGATCGCCGAGATGGATGAAATTAAAAACGATTGAAAAGTTGCTATGTTCTTTACCCTTGACTACTACCTCTTCCTGCGTGACGGAGAGGTTTTCTTCCACTCCGGCTTCGAATGTCATGTACCAGGTTCGGCTTCCTGCCGATTCCCCAACCACCCTGATAACCTGGCTTTTCCCCGGGGAGACCATCGAAACCGGAAGCGAGAGGATCGCATAGCCCATGGCATCTTCATACTTATCGATCATGGTGGTTCTAAAAGTCAGACTGGCACCATCGCGCCCCTTGACAATCAAGGGTTTCAATTCAGCTACCGGAGGATTTGAGAAGGAGAGACAATAATTTTCATTCACATATAATTTAAATGTATGACCATTTGTTGTGGCATCAATTCCAAAAATCCAGATGAGGTTAACAACCGGAGTTCGCAGCAACCCGGGCAGGGGGTCTGTTTCCCATTCGATATATTGCACCGAATCGATCGACCTCGCCAGCAGGGAGGTTGCTACACCGGGCTGAGGCGAGTGATAACCGAAACCGCCACCCTTGATGGATGAGGCATAACCTTTAAAGAATTGTCCGGGCCAGGTAGTGGTTTTTTGGCCCGAAGCCGACAGTGCAGCCAGGAGCAGAATTGAGATCAGAAGTCGGTTCATAAAAGGTTGTTAAATGAAAAGCAGACCCAGATGTCATCAATAACAGAACAACCAGGATTTAGGCAGGAGTTGCTTGCTCATTTTCTGGGTTTCGACAAATATTTTCAGTCCTGCGCTTCCGGTGCGGTTAAAGTATCCGACACGGATTTTATGATATCCCTTCTTCAGGGCCACGGTTCCACTCCGTTCCTGCGCCCCGTGCAAACCGTCATTCTTTACCACATGAGCGAAGTCGATGAACAGGTTGCTTCCGTCGTCAGACTCGGTGTAAA
Source organism: uncultured Prolixibacteraceae bacterium (assembly GCA_964355115.1). Classification (GTDB taxonomy): domain Bacteria; phylum Bacteroidota; class Bacteroidia; order Bacteroidales; family FEN-979; genus JANXZO01. Next base: position 3,835 of record CAYHCQ010000059.1, read on the forward strand.
ATTTGTAGACCTCTGTCTCCGGGATGAGGATGTATCCTGTATATGCGAATAAGAAGTTGAAATCCTGATTCCTCGTACCAAAGGTGAAGTCCTTGAGGATTCCCTCCTTCAGCGGCTTCATCTTGCTGTAGTCGGGCAGGCTGTCCCAGGCACCTTCAAAATACTTATACTGAATACCCTCGCGGAGTTTCTCTTTATCCACGGCATTGGCCGTACGCGGATGCACCGGCAAAAATTCACGGGTGGAGATGCTGCTTACCGGTTTGCCATCGCGGAAGCAGCGTGCATTTATCACACTCCATTCTTTTATGTACAGCGGTGCTTTATACAATTCCGAGGTTGCGTTTGGCTCTGATTTATTTGACGTGTAGCGGATCTCTACATTCTCCCTGGAGGAGGAGAGGATAACTTTCAGTGAGTCGACAAAGGTATCGAATCCCGATTCGATCGCCGGTGGCTGGGTCAGGTCGAGTTTACCCTTCAACCCGAGAACCACAACGCTGTTGATCTTGTCGGGACAGGCGGCCGGAAGGGTGATCACCAGTGCATCCTCAACACGAGTTACTGTCAGTTCCTTGTGCCCGGGATCTGCGAGCAGGTAAGCTGTAACAGGCTCATTAAGCAGCCCTGGAACGGTAAGCTTTCCATCCTTTGGCCAGTTGAAGATATGGAGGTAGAGGGTGGCGCCTGATTTTGTATCTTTCCTTGTACATCTCCCCCAATCCAAAGAGGCAAATGGACTTGCCATGGTTCCGTATATTGCTTCACCGTTCACCTTCATCCAATTTCCGACGGAATCGAGCCGGCCGATACTCTCCTGGGGAATTGTTCCGAGTGCAGTGGGGCCCACATTCAGGAGGTAATTGCCACCCTTGGAAGCGATGTCGGCAAGCATCTGCAGGATCTCTTTCGTGGATTTGAATTTTTTGTCGGCTTTGTTATAGCCCCAGTGGTCATTCATGGTCATGCAGGTCTCCCAGTCGACCCCGGGCAATCCTGTGGCAGGTATCTGCTGTTCGGGCGTTCCGAAATCACCTCCAAAAGCGCCTTGTTTGGTAAGTCCCTCCATATCGAGACGACCAGCCCCTACCCGGTTGTTAACAATAACCCCGGGCTGAAGGCTCCTGACATAACGATAAATTTCCTTTCCGTATGTTTCGTTCCATGTACTTTCCCATTCTCCGTCGAACCACAAAACGCCGATGTTCCCGTAATTGGTAAGCAGCTCCTTGAGCTGGGCTTTCATGTATTTCACATACCGGTCATAATCGGCGCCATCGGCAGAGCGGTCCTTCTCCCAATCCCGGCGAGGAAGGTAATCGGGATGGTGCCAGTCCATAATAGAGTGGTAGAAGCAAAACTTCAGTCCCTGTTTTTTACAGGCAGCAGCCAGTTCCTTCATCGGATCGCGTTTGAAAGGGGTAGTCATGATGTTGAAGTCGGTTTGCTTCGTGTCGAACATACAAAACCCGTCGTGGTGTTTGGAGGTGATGACTATGTACTTCATCCCCGCGTCGCGTGCCATTTTCACCCATGCCTCGGCATCAAAATCTGCGGGGTTGAACTGAGTCCTGAACTGGTCGTAGGTATTCAGGGGGATCTCTGCAGAGGTGCGGATCCATTCACCATATCCGGTCTTCCCGTTCCACTCACCTGCAGGCACGGCATAGAGGCCCCAATGGATGAACATTCCAAACCGGGCATCCCGCCACCAGTCCATGCGGTTGTCGAGAGAAGGCGGCGGAGCTGTTTCGTCCTGAGTGAATGCAGGCAACACTAACAGAAGAGCAAAACATAGCGGAAGTAGGGTCTTGTAGAATTTCATGGCTAGAATTTAATAAATAATACGGGGTGTAAAAATAGCAAAAAGCCGGACATGCAAGGCTGCAGCCGGTGGAGATTATCAGCAGGAAGGGGTTAAACCTCGATCATCACTGCGGTAGAATCGGTTCTGATTCCAACGAAATCAAACGAAGACCACTGATCAAACACTGTTATTTTCCCTACTTTGCTCATTTTCCAGATTTTTCCCGGACGTGGTTTTCTGGCCAGGCCATAATGATAGGTAACATCGACCGGACGGGCAACCAATGCATCCAGACCTGAAACTGCAAGCGGGCTGGTATTATCAGCATCCACACAATTAATAGTAATAATGCTCATGGTATTTGTATTAGGGACGTTCAAAGAAATATATAATCAGGTTTGCCATAACTCACGTGTATAGAATTTACATGAGATCATTTAAACAACTATGAACATGCAACTAAATTAATAATAATTCTGTTTAGAAAATAATATTTTATATTTTTGATAGGAAAAATATAGTTTTTATGAACTGCTGTTCCTATTATAAACTTCTTGCAATTTGTTCGCTCTGGATTTTCAGCGCTGTGCTTTCAGCCCAAAACCAGGACAATGGGTTTTATGGCACCCGGTTCAATGCTAAACAATGGACTGGCAGTGATGGTTTACCGTTGATGGTTCAGGCCATGGCACAAACCAAGGACGGTTCTTTGTGGATAGGAACCGAATCGGGCTTGTATAGATTTGATGGACATACCGTTACCTTTTTCAACCGGCATACAACGAAAAGTTTGATTGAGGACGATTGTGGTGTTCTTTACGTTGCCCGCGACAGCAGTCTCTATTGCGGCATGTACAACGGTTTACTCTGCAGATATAAAAACAGTCAGTTTGATGTAATCGGGAACAAAACCGATTTTAATTCCAAAACCATTAAAGGAATTGTGGAGGACCGACAGGGGTGTTTATGGATTGCAACTTATGGAGCAGGACTGATAAAATACCAAAATAAAAAATTCACTACCATTGGCACAGGGGAGGGGCTTGCTTCCATGAAGGTTGGTTGCCTGAGCCTGGGCAGCGGAGATGATATCTGGATGGGTACTACAAATGGACTCTATCAGATAAGAGATGGAAAAATTCGTCATTATGGGGGTAAGGATGGAATTGACGAAATTAATATTACCACATTGTACCTCGATTCTTCAGGGGCATTGTGGATTGGCAGCAAACAAGGGGCAGTTATCAGATATTTATCCGGAAAGTTCGAAAAATTCAAGGAGTTGAATGCCCTTGAAGGCACCCCGATTAATGCATTTCATGAAAGTCAGGATGGGTTTTTATGGATTCTGACCCGTGAATCAGGCATAGTGGTTTTTAACCCGGGACGTACATCGATGACCCCTGTAGACAATGACCTGGGGCAATCAGGCTATTCTGCCACCTCGATCATTACCAGTCAGGAAGGCGATATTATTATTGGCACACAGGGAAATTCCATTTTGCGACTACGCAACAACCTGCTCAAATCTTTTACAACGCTGGATGGATTACCGGATAACGCAGTGATGGCGATATTTAAAGCCCGGAACGGAGATATCTGGGTGGGCAGTGAATCGGGTAAAATAGCCTGCTATCGAAAGGGCAGGTTCCTTGATATGTCGTCGCGGTTCGGGATTGTTGGCGCCCCCGTATTTTCAATAGGGGGAGGCAAAGACAACTGGATCTGGGTCGGAACCTATGGTAAACTTGTCGGGTCGGACGGAACAAACCGGAAGGTAATCAACGCAGGCTTAACTTTGCCTAACACTATGTTTCATGCCGTGTATGTTGCCCGGGATGGAACTTTATGGGCTGGAACTGATGAGGGCATCCTGATGATCAAGGATGGGCAAACCAGAAAATTATCCCTTTCTGACGGGCTGTCCGATGTAAAGATATTTTGCTTTCTGGAGGCTAAAGATGGCTCCATGTGGGTTGGGACACAGGAGGGTGGAATCAACGTCGTCAACAAGGGCATAATAAAGACCATTTCCAGAAAAGAAGGCCTGTCCGACAACATGATCCTTTGCATGTATGAGGATTCGACAGGCGCCATATGGGTTGGCACAGGGCACGACGGGCTGAACCATATTGATGGAAAAACTGGTAAAATCACCCAATTGGGATCTGTTTTAAGTTACCTTACAGCCATCACCCATATTGAAGAAGATCAAAACGGAAAGCTATGGATCGGGACAAATGGAGGTATCCTGGGAGTAAAGAGGTCTGAACTGGAGGCTTTTATTGCCGGAGGGTCCAGTGAGGTCAGGCTCACTCTCCTTGGTCCTGCTGAAGGTGTTGTGAGTGGTGATTGTCCTGGCGGCATTTTCCCGGCCGGATGCAGCACTTCAGATGGCATGTTCTGGTTTACAACTTTGGTAGGCATTGCAGAGGTAGATCCAAAAATAATTGGCACCCCATCTTACCATCCACGGATCACAATTCAGGAGCTTATCGTTAATAATGAACAGGTTCAGATTTCAGACAATTGTATACTCCCTGCAGGAGTGATGGATATGGAGATAAAATACACTGCGCCCAGCTTTATTAATCCTGCAAACCTTGAATTCCGTTACAAACTGGAGGGTTATGACCAGCAATGGGTCGCCCCAACAATTAGACGTTCGGCATTTTATGGCAAACTTCCTCCTGGCGATTATGTATTCAATGTACAGGTAATGAACCATTATGGCCAATGGGATGAAAAATCAACAACCCTGCGAATTCACATTAACTCCTATTTTTACCAATCCAGTTGGTTTATTGCTCTGTGTATCCTGTTGGTAATTACTCTGTTTTATCTGTTCCTTAAGTACCGGCTCAAGCAGGTACGCGAGAAGGAGCTGGAGCATCTTGTTTTACTGCGAACCGAAGAGATCCGTAAACTGAACGATGAACTGGAGCAAAAGGTTATTGACCGCACAGCACAGCTGGGTGCAACGAATGCAGAGCTGGAGGCATTTTCCTATTCGGTTTCGCATGATCTTAAGGCGCCGGTGCGACGAATTGAGGCACTGATAGGTGCACTTCAGGAGGATTACGGGGATAAGCTGGACAGCCCTGCGCAGGATTTTCTGGTTAAAATATCCGAGTCTATTGGCACCATGAGCCTTCTTATCGACGAGTTGCTCAAACTATCGCGCATAGCCCGGCAGGAGATCGAGCGAACCGATGTGAATCTGAGCAGTATGTCCGTCAAAATCCTGGAAAAACTAAAGGGCATTTACCCCGACCGGAATGTAATTTTCAATGTACAGCCCGACCTGGTGGTAGACTGTGATGCAAGGCTCATTCAAATTGCCCTTCAGAATCTGCTTGACAATGCATGGAAATATACCGGACAAAAAGAGTTTGCCGAAATTTCAATCACAGCCGAACTCCAGGATGGAAAAACGGTTGTTGTCATCCACGACAACGGGGTAGGGTTTGACATGAACCATTACAATAAACTCTTTACGCCATTTCAGCGGCTTCACAGCGACGACCAGTTCACCGGAACCGGCATCGGGCTGGCCACGGTACGACGTATCATACAGAAACATGGCGGCGCCATTTGGGCCGAAAGCCAGCCAGGTTCCGGAACTTCGTTCTTCTTTACACTGAAGTAGTGAAAAATACAGCCTACAATAATAAAAATCCTGAAGCATGACAAAGATCAACCTGTTGCTCGCCGAAGACAACGACACAGATGCCTTGCTGCTGGTCAGACAGTTGAGGAAGGAGGGTTTTGAAGTCGACCATGTACAGGTAAAAACACGCAACGAAATGAATGCCGCACTCGATCGGGGCGGCTGGGACATTGTGATATCCGATTTTTCGATGCCCGGTTTCGGGGGTGGCGATGCTCTTGAGCTTTTTAAAAGCAAGAATCTCGACATCCCGTTTATCCTTGTCTCCGGTACGGTTGGGGAGGATATTGCAGTGAGCATTATGAAGGGCGGGGCAAATGACTACCTGATGAAGACCCACCTGCACCGGCTCGGGCCTGCCGTGAAACGCGAGTTGGAGGAGACTGCGATGAAACGCGACAAAAGGCGTGTGGAATCAATGCTTACACAAAGTGAAAAACGGTTTCAGCGGCTGATACAGGACCTGCTCGATGTGGTCTGGCTTTCCGACCTCGACGGGAAAAAACTGTATATTGTCAACTCTGCCTTTGATATTCTCATGGGAAAAGATTTTGACAGGGAGAAATTCCAGCCAGGGAGATGGGAGGAGATGTTGTTTGAAGAGGAGAAACCGGCTTTCCGCAGCTTTATTGACGGGTTGAAAGAGAAGGGGATCAATGCCCTCGAATACCGAATCCGGCGAACGGATGGCACAGAGCGGTGGGTTTTCGACCAGCGGTATATAGTGCCGGGTGATGGCAGCGGAGAGGCTATGATGGGAGGAATTCTGTCGGATATCACCGAAAAGAAAATTGCGGAGAGGGAGTTACTCTCGGCAAAACTGTCGGCCGAGGAGTCGAGCCGGCTCAAATCGGCGCTGTTGCAGAATATGAGTCATGAATTCCGGACACCGATGAACGGGATTCTCGGTTTTTCGGAGATCCTGGCCAATGAACTCGAAGAGCCCAACTCGAAACTGATGTCGGAACACATTTTAACCTCCGGTAAGAGACTTCAGCAAACCCTGGATGCAATTATGTTGTTTGCTCAACTGGAGTCGGGTATCCCGTTAAAATTTGTAAAAATTGATATTCATTCCGTCGTAAAAGGCATTACCGAATGCCTTGAATCTGCCATACGGAACAAAGGGCTCTCGCTGGAGGTAAGACTTCCTGAAGTATTCACCATTGTGACCGATGAGCACCTGGTGAGACGCACACTTTTCAACCTGGTCGAAAATGCAATGAAGTTTACCACCACAGGAGGAATAACGATATCAGGAAAGATAACCCCTTCCGGAGAGGCAGAGATCCGGGTTTGCGACACCGGGATAGGGATTGCTCCCGAGAAACAGAATGTTATTTTTGAAGAGTTCCGCCAGGCCGAAGAGGGTTATAACCGGCCTTATGAGGGCAGCGGCCTCGGACTCGCAATTGCCCGCAAGGCCGTCAATACCCTGAAGGGAACCATCGCCCTTGTAAGCGACGCAGGGAAAGGAGCTGAATTCATAATTACCCTGCCCCAGGGAACTGAGGCTGAAGTGTTACAACCTGCAATTGCCCCTGGCACCACGCCTGCTGCGGAAACCGGAGTGGCTTGTGTGCCTCCGCTGGTTTTGCTTGTTGAAGACAACGATGCCAACGTCGACCTGGTTCGGCTCTTTCTCCGTAAAGACTATCGACTCGATGTCGCCAAAGACGGAGAGACATCCCTGGAAATGGCAAAAAAAACCAAGTACGAGGTAATCCTCATGGACATCAACCTTGGCCCCGGGATCGACGGCATCGATGCCATTACTGAAATACGTAAAATGGCTGAGCATCAAAACACCCCGATCATTGCGGTTACCGGGTATACGCTGCGCAACGAAAAAGATTTTATCATCTCCAAAGGTGCAAACCACTACATCGAAAAGCCATTTACAAGGCAGGTGCTGCTCGACCTCATGAAGGAGATTACAACCCTGAAAAAATGACAGAAAAAATTCTTGAGAACCTGAATATCACCTCCTTAAACAAGATGCAACTGGCTGCCGTTGAAGCAGCTAAGAGGGCCCCCGACATACTCCTGCTTTCACCCACCGGATCGGGCAAAACACTGGCCTTCATGCTGCCTCTGCTGAGTCATCTGGAGGTTTCCGTACAAGGAATCCAGGCCATGATACTGGTGCCTTCTCGTGAACTTGCACTGCAGATCGAACAGGTGTTCAAACAGATGGGGACTGGTCATAAGGTGAATTGCTTTTATGGCGGACACCCGACCAAAACCGAGCGGGACAATCTGACCCATCCTCCGGCTGTTGTTGTAGGCACCCCGGGAAGGATTGCCTATCACCTCAGGCATGAAAATTTCGAGACAACAGCAATCTGCACGCTGATTCTCGATGAATTTGACAAATCACTGGAGCTAGGGTTCAAAGAGGAGATGTCGTACATTATTTCAGCGCTGAAAAACGTTCGGTGGCGCATTCTGACCTCGGCGACCAACATGACTGAGATTCCGGACTTCACGGGAATTAAAAATCCGCTGGAACTCGACTTCCTGAGCAGCCGTTCACCTACCACAGACGCACTAAAGGTGAAGTACCTCAGGTCGGAGGATACGGATAAGACAAAGATCCTGTTCGAGCTTATCTGCAAACTGGAGAGCCGTCCAGCCCTTATTTTCTGCAACCACCGTGAGGCAGTTGAGCGGATCGGTGTTCTTCTGGCCGACAAAGGGCTCCCATACGGCATTTTTCATGGAGGAATGGAGCAGGATGAACGGGAACGGGCGCTTATCAAGTTCCGCAATGGCAGTCACCGGTTGCTGATCACCACAGACCTTGCCTCCCGCGGCCTCGACATCCCTGAAATTGAGGCCATAATTCACTATCAGTTACCCGGATCGCAGGATATTTTCACCCACAGGAACGGGCGTACAGCAAGGATGAATGCTGCCGGAACCGCCTATATGCTGCTTGCAGCAGGCGACTACCTTCCAACCTATATCAGTGCTTCCACAGAGCAGGAAACCCTTCCCCAAAAAGCCATCCTTCCGCCAAAGGCCCCCTGGCGAACAATGTATATCGGAGCCGGCAGAAAAGAGAAGATCAACAAGATGGATATCGTGGGAATGCTGCTTCAGAAAGGCAAGCTGACCAGGGAGGAGTTGGGTCTCGTGGAGGTGCTTGACCATGCCTCCTATGCTGCGGTAAACAGTAAGAAGATTGAGAAGGTTTTCGGACTGATCCGGAATGAGAAGATCAAAAATAAAAAGGTTAGGATCGAGATATCCTGGTGAGTGATGAGTTAAGAGTGATGAGTTAAGAGTTAAGAGTGATGAGTTAAGAGTTGTGAGTTAACGTAGGAGGGTGATTGTGCCTTTGTTGGTTACTTTGTTCTTCTTACCATCCTCCCAGTAGATAACCCAGGGGTAGACATCCGGGGAGCAGTATTCGCCTTTGCTCCTGCCGTCCCAGCCTTCCATGATGTCATTTGTATGGAAGACAACCTGTCCCCAGCGGTTGAATATCTGAAAGTTGTACCTGGTGATATTCTCAGCCGGCAGCCCGGTGATCCTGAATACATCATTTATTCCATCGCCGTTGGGCGTAAATGCATTGGGGATGTATGGCACGACATGCACCGTAACCGTATCGGTAAACTCCTCTCCACTGCATACCATGCAAAACGCACGGTAGGTCGATGTCTCCGAAGGGGTGACAACGATACTCTGCTGCTCCGAAACAAGTTCGGTGCCTTTGTACCACCGGTAGGAGATCTTGCTTCCCGGCGTGATGGGTTCGAGGTGATAGGCAATCGGAGCAACCTGAAAACTGTCTGCCGAAGTTGGGGAGTATTTCCAACCCTCCTTTTCTGCCCGCCAGGAGGTGGCATTCCTCCCTGGCACCGGAATACCTATATAGCCGGAAATATTCTGCAATCCCAGGGTGGCTTTATTTCCAAGCCAGTCGACTGAAGGCTTCTTCATGATATGGTTTTCGATGGTATTGTCCTCCTCATTCAAAATAATCTGAAAGGTAACCATCGAATCGTTGCGCTGCAGGTCAGAATAAAGAGGGCATTCACACCACATAACCACGAGTTTACGGGAAGGTGATTCTCCTGTCGTCAGATAAAAAATGTAGGGACTGTTTATCTGATTTGGCTCCATGTCTTGCAAGGGCCCGAGAATGCAGTTTTTCGGATCATAATCGGCGGCACTGGGAACTGCAAATGCTTCACGGCGGCCCCTGGAGCTGGTATTAGGGCTGAATGATATCCAGCCGTTGGCCCCGGTATAAAAGGAGGTGTACTGATTGCCGAAAAATGAAAAGTCAAATCCAATCGGGAATGGACCCTCTACACCATCGTCGGTTGTAGCAATCTCCTTGCCAATAAGTCCGTATGTCGCCGTCAGGGTAACCGGAACCCCGGGATTTATGGTGTCGTCGACCCCAGCCGAAAACTGTGCCCCCAGGTAATTTGAAATCAGACAGAGAAGGAGTGCAAATGCGATTCTCACCTTTGACATTTAACCTTTAACTTTTGGCTTTTGATCTTTGACTTTTCCTAGCAAATATCCAGAAATAATCCGAAATAATCTTACTTTTGTTCCTCCGAATGATCACTACTTAGAACAACGACATACAATCTCCAAAATTTTAAGCTGTTATGAAAAAAGATTCTGCCATTTTCAAGATCATCAAGCAGGAGTTGCACCGCCAGACAAGCGGGATCGAACTCATCGCATCGGAAAACTTTGTCAGCGATCAGGTACTCAAAGCCATGGGTTCCTGTTTGACGAACAAATATGCTGAAGGATATCCCGGCAAGCGTTATTATGGCGGATGTCAGCACGTTGATGATTCAGAACAGCTGGCCATCGACAGGGCCAAAACCCTTTTCAATGCCGAATGGGCCAACGTTCAGCCGCACTCCGGCGCACAGGCGAATATGGCTGTCCTGATGACCTGTCTCAAGCCGGGCGATACCTTCATGGGTCTTGACCTTGCACATGGAGGACACCTTTCGCATGGCTCGCCGGTGAACTCATCGGGTATACTCTATAAAGCTGTGAGTTACCAGGTTGAGCAGGAGACCGGAACCATCAATTACGACAAGATGGAAGCCAAAGCACTGGAGGTTAAACCAAAACTCATTATTGCAGGTGCATCAGCCTATTCGCGAGACTGGAATTACAAGAGAATGAGGGAGATCGCCGACAAGATCGGTGCCATCCTGATGGCCGATATCGCTCACCCTGCCGGACTCATCGCCCGGGGATTGCTCAACGATCCGCTGCCGCACTGCCATATCATTACCACTACCACCCACAAAACCCTTCGCGGCCCGCGCGGCGGCATGATTCTCATGGGTAAGGATTTTGCCAACCCCTGGGGGCTGACCACTCCGAAAGGCGAAATAAAGATGATGTCACAGCTTCTTGACTCTGCCGTATTTCCCGGCATTCAAGGTGGGCCCCTGGAGCATGTAATAGCAGCCAAGGCAGTCTCCTTTTTCGAATGCCTCTCCGATGAATACATGGATTACATTATCCAGGTAAAGAAAAATGCAGCCGCCATGTCGAAAGCCTTTGTTGATAAAGGGTATCATGTAATTTCAGGCGGTACCGACAATCATCTGATGCTGATCGATCTCCGCTCAAAGTTCCCGGATATCACCGGAAAACTGGTTGAAAATACGCTTGTCAAGGCCGATATCACCGTAAACAAGAACATGGTTCCGTTCGACAGCCGCTCCCCGTTCCAGACATCCGGACTGCGAGTCGGCACCCCGGCCATTACGACACGCGGACTGAAGGAAAAACATATGTCCAAAATCGTTAATCTCATTGATGAGGTGATCAGCGACATCGAAAATGAAAACAAAATTCTGAAAGTCAGGAAAAAAGTCAACGAAATGATGGAGGAGTTTCCGCTGTTCGCATATTAATTGATTGATTGATTGAATGATTGAATGATTGAATGATCGAATTACTGAATTATTGATTACATAGTTAGACTCGATAAACTTATAATGAAGACCCTGTACCTGATGCGGCATGCAAAATCCTCCTGGGAATCAAACGGGGTATCAGATGCCGACCGACCGCTGATTCCAAAGGGGGTGAAAAAGACCAACCTGATCGTCGACTTCCTGAAGAGCAGGGAGACGAAGATAGACCTGTTAATCTCCAGCCAGGCGGTGAGGGCTTTTGAGACTGCCAGGATTGTTGCGGCAGGGCTGGGTTACCCGGAAGATCAGATCCAGATTGACCGGAAAATATACGACGGGTATTATGACCGGATCCTTGACGTTATCTATGGTACTTCAAACGAAGTGAATTCCCTCGCGATATTCGGTCACAATCCAACCATAACACATCTGGCCAACCTCTTTCTGCATCCTGGCATCGAAGACATGCCAACCTCAGCGATAGTCTGCCTGACTTTTCCGACCGACAAATGGGAGGAGATCCCCTCCAGCGACCCGGTAAGGGAGTTTTTTATTACCCCGAAGATGCTGAAATCCAAAGAGTCACCTTCCAATTAAAAGTATGGCGAAGAAGCTCCCTATCATTAACCGCGACCTGAACTGGCTCTATTTCAATGGCCGGGTATTGCAGGAGGCTGCCGACAATAGAAATCCACTGCTTGAAAGGCTAAAGTTCCTGGGTATCTTCTCAAACAACCGGGATGAGTTCTTCCGCATCAGGGTGGCCACCCTTAACCGTTTGATGAAGATGGAGCGCATGCAGTACGACATGCCCGTGAATCCGAAAAAAACGTTAAAAGATATCGGGCTTCTGGTCCAAACACAGGAGCGGGAATTCATGCAGGTATATGAATCGATAGTGCAGGACCTGGCCGCCCACGATATTTTCATCGTGAATGAAAAGCAGCTAACCCAAACCCAGGGTGAGATCGTTAAGAAATACTTCTCAGAAAAGGTGCGTGTTTGCCTGTTCCCGATGATGATCAGCAGCCTGCGCGACATCTCTTCGCTTCGCGACAAATCGATATACCTGGCTGTTACACTGGGGCGCAAGGATAAAGCCCTGAAGGACGACTACGCGTTAATTGAAGTACCTACGAAAATTGTTTCGAGATTCCTCATCCTTCCGACTGAAGGAGAGAAACATTACATCATCCTGCTCGACGACATCATCCGGTATTGCCTCTCTGACATCTTCGCCATTTTCGGTTACGACACCTATTCAGCTTACACGGTAAAGATTACCCGCGACGCAGAAATAGATATCGATACCGATGTTTCGAAGAGTTTTCTTGAGGTGATGACCGAGAGCATCAAACAGCGCAAAAGGGGCATACCGGTAAGGTTTGTCTACGATAAGGAGATCCCGCCTGAGTTGCTGAGGACCATTACAAAACAGCTGGGTATCACCAAGGATGACCCGATAAGGGGTGGAGGAAGGTATCATAACTTCAAGGATTTCATGGGGTTTCCCAACCTCGGGCACCCGGAACTCGAATACCAGCGAATGGTTCCGCTTTTGCATCGCGATCTGCCGCCCAACCGTAGCATTCTCTCCTCTATCCGGCGTAAAGATATAATGCTTCACTACCCGTACCAGTCCTTTCAGTACATTATCGACCTGTTGCGCGAAGCATCCATCGACCCTAAGGTACGCTCCATCAAGATGACCATTTACCGCGCTGCTAAAAATTCGGGTGTGATAAATGCCCTGATCAATGCCGCACGCAATGGCAAATATGTTACAGTGTTCATGGAACTTCAGGCACGGTTTGATGAAGAGGCAAATATTTTCTGGACCGAACGGCTTCGTGAAGAGGGTGTTAAGGTGATCCACAGTATCCCCGGGTTCAAAGTGCATTCGAAACTGATCCTGATCCGCCGCAAGGAGAACAACAAGAACTTTTATTTCTCCTTCATCGGCACCGGCAATTTCAATGAAGACACGGCAAAGGTATATTCCGATGTTAGCCTGCTCACTGCTGATCAGGATATCTGTGCAGATGTTGTGAGCGCATTTCACCTGGTTGAGGAGAACTACCGTCCCTACAAGTTTAAAAAACTTATCGTCTCCCCTTTCAACATGCGGAATTTCTTCCTGAACATGCTCACGCGTGAGATCAAGAATGCTGCTGCCGGGAAAGAGGCCTGGGCTATTATCAAGCTGAACAGCCTTGTAGACGAAACCATGGTAAATAAGCTCTATAAGGCAAGCCAGGCCGGGGTAAAGATTAAGCTGATCATTCGCGGTATATGTACGCTCGTTCCCGGAATACCGGGGGTAAGCGACAACATCGAGGCCATCAGTATTGTCGACAGGTTCCTTGAGCATGCGCGTGTAATTGTATTTTGTAATGGTGGCGACAATAAGTATTTTATCACCTCGGCCGACTGGATGGTTCGAAATTTCGACAACCGCATCGAGGTTGCCGCGCCCATCAATGATCCTGACCTCCGGCAGATGCTCAAAGGGATGCTCGACATCCAGCTGGCTGATAACGTGAAGGCACGGATAATCAGCGAGGATCACATGAATGAGTACCGTGTTATCAAAGGCCGGGCTGTAAGGTCGCAGACAGAAATCTACGAATTCCTGAAAAGGCAATTGCTGGAAACGCAAAATCCAGGTCTGTAACAATATCTGAAATAACCGTGAATCGCCTGAAAAAGATATTGAGTTTCTTCATCAATAAATACTTCCTTACCACGGTTGCATTTATTGTTTGGCTTGTATTTTTCGACAGCAACAGCCTGATGGAGCGCAACAAGTTACAGGAAAAGCTGGATGTTCTGAATCTCGAAAAGCGATTCTACCTCGACGAAATCAAACGTGATTCAACCCTCACGAAACAGTTGCTCAGCGACACAGCGCAGCTTGAAAAATTTGCCAGGGAACGCTACCTGATGAAAAAGGACAAAGAGGATGTATACCTGGTCATTGACACTACTGCGGATCAACATCGATAAGCACCTTTACCCCCCCGAAATCTTTCTGTACCCTGAATTTTTCAACTTCTTCAAGTAATTTCCCTTTCATTGAGGAGGCAGAGAGATTGCGCTCCACCTTCACCATGATATGCTTGATATAGTAGTTCATGATGCGCCCTACCATGGGGAATTCGGGGCCCAGAATACGATTGCCGAATTTGACTCTCAGTGCCTTCGCAAGATTTGCCGCAGCTTTGTTGAGAAGCTCGGGATCCTTGTGTTTCAGCTTCAGCAGTACCAGCCGGTAATAAGGCGGGTATCTGAACTTGCGGCGCTCCGAAATCTGCTGACTGAACATTGCCAGGTAATTGTTATTCACCACGTCGAGGAGGATAGGATGGCCGGGGTTGTATGTCTGGATAAGCACACTCCCCTGTTTGTTCTTACGCCCCGACCGTCCGCTTACCTGGGCCATCATCTGGTAGCTGCGCTCGTGTGCCCTGAAGTCGGGAAAGCTGAGCATATTATCGGCATTGAGGATGCAAACCGTGCTCACATGGTCGAAGTCGAGCCCTTTGGTCACCATCTGCGTTCCCACCAGGATGTCGATCTTCCGCTCCTCAAAATCACTGATGATCTGGAGATGGGAATTCTTGCTTCGTGTGGTGTCGAGATCCATGCGGGCGATGCGGGCTCCTGGAAGGAGAAGTCCCAACTCCTCCTCCACCTTTTCGGTACCGAATCCTTTCATCCGGATGCTGATCCCCTGACACTCCGGACATTTTTCAGGTATCCGGGTCACATACCCGCAGTAGTGACATCGCAACTGGTTGTTCTTTTTATGATAAACCAGCGTAACGTCACAGTTGATGCAGCCGGGCATCCAATGGCAGGTGTCGCACTCGAGCCGCAGCGAAAAACCCCGCCGGTTCTGAAAAAGAATCGACTGCTCTCCTTTCTCCAGCGCTCCGGCAAGGTGGTTGAGTAATACAGAAGAAAAATGGCTCTTCATCTTCCCCTGCCGCAACTCCTCCTTGATATTCACAACATGCACAAGTGGCATCTCCATATTGCCGAATCTCTCAAAAACCTCTACCAGGGCATACTTCCCCTGCAGGGCATTGAAATAGCTCTCAATGGATGGCGTGGCCGAACCAAGCAGGGTTTTTGCACCGTGCAGGTGCGCAAGGTAGATTGCCGCATCGCGTCCGTTGTAGCGGGGTGCAGGATCCATCTGCTTGAACGACGGATCGTGTTCCTCGTCGGCAATCACCAGTCCCAGATTCGCAAAAGGAAGAAATACCGACGACCGGGCGCCAAGGATAATATCGTGCCCTCGCTGAATTCCTCCGGTGGAATTGTTCGAGGAGAGTATGCTGTTCCATACCTCAACCCGCTCCTGTTCGTTGAATCGCGAATGGTAGATTCCGACCCGGTCGCCGAAATATTTCCTGAGCCGGGTGATGATCTGTGTCGTGAGGGCGATCTCAGGCAACATATAAAGAACCTGCTTCCCCTTGCTGAGAACCTCCTGGATAAGTTTGATGTACAACTCTGTCTTGCCGCTGCTTGTAACCCCGTGAAGCAGTACTACATCCCTGGCTGAAAAGCCTTCATGGATCTGGTGCAGGGCTATTTGCTGGACCGGCGTCAGCTCTATATTATCGGGGGATGAGTCGCTGCTGCCAGCTGGCAGCCGGCTCACCTGACGCACTGTGACCCTGAACACCTCTTTTTTTACCAGCTCGTCCAACTGGGCTGAAGTGCCACCTGCCTTTTTCAGCAGGTCGGTCCGCTTCACTTCCAGGAGCGAACCCGAGCCGTACCGCGACATCTGGATGTATGTCATGAGTATTTCCAGCTGCTTTTTTGCCCTCTTCTCAAGCTGCTCGAATACGGGTATAAGTTGCTCCTCCTCTTCAAGTCCGGGGGCCAGGGTCACATAGATCTCAGTCTTTGGCTTCACCCTTTGGTGCAGCTCCTCCTCCAGAACGATGATCCCCTTCTCTATCATGGTTTTTACGAGCGGGATGATCTTTTGCTGTTCGATAATCCTTGATACATCTGACAGTGTTAAAGTTTTGCGGTAGTGCAGGGCCTCGATCAGCAGGCTCTCCTTTTCATTTAAAACCGAACCTTCCTCCTTGAAAGAAGGATCAAGCGCAATTTTCGATTCGCTCGCCAGTTTAAGCGCCGAAGGCAGTGCGGCATTCATTACCTCGCCGGGAAAACAAAGGTA
>CAYHCQ010000060.1:0-9606 GCA_964355115.1 uncultured Prolixibacteraceae bacterium
TGCCATCAAGTCATCTCTTAAATACCAAACACTATTCGATACAGCAAATTTCAGCATGTTCCTGGTTATCTTTACCGGGCTGGTACTAACGCTGGTCCTTACTCTTTTTGTAAGGTTTATCCGGACCCGGCAGGCTGACCTGGAGATCATGGTAACTGATCGCACAGCTGAATTGATACAGTCCAAGGAAAAAGCTGAAGAGAGTGACCGCCTGAAGTCATCCTTCCTGGCAAACATGAGTCATGAAATCCGCACTCCGATGAATTCCATTGTCGGCTTTTCTTCCGCTTTAGCCGACCCGGATATTGACAGTGAAGAAAGGGATCGTTATGTTGAGATTATAACCAACCGCTCAAACGATCTGCTTCATCTGATCAATGATATCCTTGATATTTCGAGAATTGAATCTGGCAATGCATCCGTTGTACACCAAACGATAAATTTGAATAAATTGATCGGAGATTTGAATGACGAATTCACCGGAAGAATTGTCAAATCAGGTAAAACTCATGTCCGCCTTTCTGCTGAACGACCCCTCAATGATCGGGATGCTACCATTGTGAGCGACCCCTATATCCTTGGCCAGGTATGGTCTAATCTCCTCGACAATGCGCTGAAATATACCCATCAGGGGTACATTACATTTGGGTATGTCATTCCGGAAAATGGAATTCTCACGGGTTTTGTGGTAGACAGCGGAATCGGTATTGAACAACAAAATCACAAGATCATTTTTGAACATTTCCGGCAATCCGACAGAGCCGATCAGCAGGTCTATGGAGGTACCGGACTTGGCCTTGCCATAAGTAAAGGATCACTGGCCTTATTGGGCGGGACTATCCGGGTAGAATCGACACCTGGAAAAGGAAGCCGTTTCGAATTTCAGATTCCTTTTAAAACTCCTGATATTCAGCAGGATATTCCCAAGGAGACGCCAATCACGGTAAATCCAAAAACCTTTAAATGGAGTGGAAGAAAGGTCCTTCTGGTTGAAGATGACCCGGCCAACCTGGAATATCTGAAAACCATACTAAAGCGAACAGGCGTTGGGATAGAATCTGCTGAAACTGCTACCGAACTCCGGCAGTATTATCCATCGCTCGGGGATTTTGATCTTGTATTGCTCGATATTCGTTTGCCGGATGCCGAAGGCTGGGATCTTGTTTCAGAAATCAAAAACATCTTCCCGCACCTGCCGGTCGTTGCCCAAACAGCCTATGCGATGACCTCTGACCGACAAAAAAGTGAAATGTCTGGTTTTGACGACTATATAACAAAACCCATCAGCCGGAATGAGTTGCTGGAAAAACTTTCGCGTTTCCTCGATCACTGATCCGTTTCAGTGAAATTTCCTACTCCACCAAATTAATAGAGGAAAATCAACGTGAAAGATCCGATAAAACCCGATTTTGAAAAGCGTACGCGTTTCATCGTATTGCTGACTTCCATAACCATGGTGGCTGAGATTGCCGTGGGCTATTACACCAATTCCATGGCGTTGCTGGCCGATGGCTGGCACATGGGATCACACGTTTTTGCCCTGGGACTTACCTGGCTCGCCTATGTCTTTTCAAGGCGACTGGCCCGCTCGGAAAAATACACATTTGACCGCGATCGTCTCCTTGCCCTCACCGGGTATACCAGTGCCCTGCTCCTGCTTGGTTTTGCCTTCTTTGTCGGATGGGAATCTGTTGCCAGATTTATGAAACCACTGCCTATCAGGTATCTGGAGGCGGTAATCGTGGCCACCATCGGACTGGCAGTAAACCTGGTTAGTGCCTGGTACCTGCATCTCGATCACAAAGATCACGACCTTAACATCAGGGCGGCTTATCTTCACGTACTGGCCGACGGGCTGACCAGCGTCGCTGCCATCGTTGCACTTACAGGCGGGATGCTTTTCAACCTCCCCGCACTTGATTCGGTCAGTGGAATTATCTGTTCGCTGGTGATCGTAAAATGGAGCTTCGATCTGATCCGGTCGTCGGGGAAAACGCTGATCCGGTAAGATTAACACTCCGTGAAGGCATTCTAAAGAACTGTAAATCTCCGTACCTTTGCACTTCAAGGATTTTCTGAACTTATGAAACTCACCAAAATACACCTTGTCCTGCTGTCGGTCACATCGGGGATCATTTTATCCCTCGGCTGGCCCGAAAGGGGTATTCCCCTTCTTCTTTTTACCGGACTGGTGCCCATGCTCCTGATCGAAGACTATATCGCAAGGAACCGCGACCGTTTTTACCGTTACAGCGTATTGTTTTACTCCTATCCTGGTTTTCTGATCTGGAACGTGCTCACCACCTGGTGGATCGTGAATTCCACCCTTCAGGGAGGCATCATGGCAACCGTGCTGAATGCGCTTTTCATGTCGATAATCCTCCAGGCCTTTCACTGGACAAAGAAAAACCTTCGTCATCCGCTTGCCGGGTACGCTGCGCTTATCAGCTTCTGGGTCGCCTTCGAGTACCTTCACCTCAACTGGGACCTCAACTGGCCCTGGCTCAACCTGGGCAACGGATTTGCTACGTGGTACAGGCTGGTGCAGTGGTACGAATACACCGGCGCCTTAGGCGGAACAGTATGGGTACTGGTGGGAAATATCGTATGCTTCGAGATTGTTCGTCTTCTCTTTAGTCATAAAAAACCTCTTATTTCGCAGTTCGTTGTTCAATATTCGATTGTTCTTTTTTTCTGGATTCTCGCCCCGATCATATTTTCATTGTACCTCTATACTAACTACAAGGAAGAAATCCGTCCCGTTAACTTCGTGGTGGTTCAGCCAAATGTTGATCCCTATTCGGAGCAGTATTCCCTCCCACCGCAGGAGGTAGTCGCCCGGATCATGAAGCTGGCTGCTCCCCATCTCAGCGACTCCACCGATTTTATGGTTGCCCCCGAATCGGCCATCCAGGAAGAGATGTGGGAAGGAAACCCACGCACCTTTATCACCATCAGGCTGTTGAAGAAAGAGATTGAAAAGCATCCTCACCTCAATATCCTAATTGGCGGCTCAACCTATTATGCCTTCAAACCCGGTGAAAAGCTACCCCGTACAGCCCGTAAATTCACGGATGTTGACCACTACTACAATGCCTATAACGCTGCCATCATGCTCAACGGATGGGACACGCTGCAACTTTACCACAAGTCGAAGCTCACCCCGGGAGTAGAAATTCTCCCTTCGTTCAAGGGGTTTGGCTGGCTTGAAAAATATGCCATCGACCTGGGTGGCACTGTGGGAAGCCTGGGAACCGATTCGGTGCGCAAAGTCTATTCGGCTGTCTATGCCCCCAGGGTTGCCCCTGTGATCTGCTACGAGTCCATTTTCGGCGAGTTCTTTGCAGAATTTGTCAGGAATGGGGCTCAGGTAATGATCATCATCACGAACGACGGCTGGTGGGGCAATACTGCCGGGCACCGGCAGCACTATTCATTTGCTCACCTGCGCGCCATTGAGACACGCCGCAGCATTGCCCGCTCTGCCAACACGGGGATCTCTGCCTTTATTGACCAACGGGGCGACGCACACCAGGTCACGAAATACTGGGAACCCGCCGTGATCAAAGGTTCACTGAATGCGAGTTCAACCCTCACCTTTTATGTAAAACACGGCGACTATATCGCCCGGTTCCTCTCCTGGCTGGGAGGATTTTTATATCTTGCCTCAATCTTTATTTCGCTCCAAAAACGCTTTTCAAGGAAAAAACTATGAATAAAGATGCCATTACTCATCATCCCATCAACGAAGCTGCAAGAAAACGCTGGAGTCCGCGTGCCTTTCGCGACCAGCCTGTTGAAAAAGAAAAACTGATCAGCCTGCTGGAGGCAGCGCGATGGGCCGCCTCCGGTGGAAATGTACAACCGTGGCGCTTTATTGTTGGCGTTCGGCCCGACGAGACCTGGAATAAAATATTTGAGGCGCTCGAGCCGGGGAACAAGGAATGGAATGCAAACACACCGGTCCTGATGGTGGCCATTGGCTCAAAAATTTCACCGTTCGACGGAAAGGTAAGTCCGGTGTTTCAGTATGACACCGGACAAGCTGTATCGAGCCTCAGCATTGAAGCCATACACCAGGGACTTCATGTTCATCAGATGGGTGGTTTTTCGGGTGATAAAATCAAAGCTTCCTTCGAAATTCCCGATGACTTCCTGGCTATTGCGGTAATTGCCGTTGGGTACATCGGCGACCCGGAAACACTCTCCGAAAAACTTAAGAAACGGGAATTGCTTCCGCGTGAAAGGAAACCCCTGGAGGAGATCGTGTTCGGCAGGAAGTTTGGTGACCCCTCTGAGATGGTGAGGTAGCGGGATGTGGGATGTGGGATGTGGGAATGATTATATTTAAACCTTTTTTTATGAAATATCTGCCGGGGCTGATAGTATTAACACTTCTTTTTTCAGGTTGTAACCAGAATGTTAGGGAGTCGGCTGTGAAAACAGATTCTTCGGCTGTGAAAGTCGCAGTCAGCATCCCAAACTTTAATGCAGATTCAGCCTACAATTTTGTAAAAACCCAGGTGGAGTTCGGGCCCAGAGTCCCCAATACACCTGCCCATGAAAAATGTGCCTCCTGGCTCGTCGGGAAGTTTAAAAACTGGACCCCGGAAGTTGTCGTGCAAAAGGGACAGGTGAAAGCCTGGAACGGAACAAGTCTCAACTTCAAAAATATAATTGCCAGCTGGAACCCCACGGAAGTCAACCGGGTTATTCTGTGCGCACACTGGGATTCACGTCCTTATGCCGACTACGATCCGGATCCGAAAAACAGGCGTAAACCTGTCGATGGCGCCAACGACGGAGCCAGTGGCGTGGGTGTTCTGCTCGAACTTGCCCGGCAGATAAGCATGCAACGGCCTTCAATAGGCATCGACATCGTTCTGTTCGATGTCGAAGACTATGGCCCCCCTGAAGATGAAAAATCAGAGGGCAACAACGAACAGTGGTGGGGTATGGGCGCCGAATACTGGGCCCGTAACCCGCATAAACCGGGATACAGTGCCCGTTACGGCATCCTTCTGGATATGGTTGGAGCCCAGGGCGCCACATTTCCCATGGAGGGAATCTCAATGCAATATGCCAGCGACATTCTGAAACTCGTGTGGAACACGGCAAACCGGGCCGGGTATTCAGGCTATTTCCTGTTTGAACCGGGGGGATATATAACCGACGACCACGGTCCTATCAATAAGATCATGAACATCCCCACCATCGATATCATCCACCTCGACAAGAACAGTAAAACCGGCTTTTATCCTTACTGGCACACAACCAAAGACAATCTCGCCGCCATCGATAAAACTACCCTGAAAGCCGTCGGACAGACTGTATTGACCGTAATTTACGAAGAAAAATAACCAACCCACATCACCACATCACCACGTCACCACAGGTTACAGCATCTCATTCGCAAGATTCGCCAGCTCCGACCTTTCACCTTTTTCAAGGCGGATATGGGCATAAATATCATGCTTCTTCACCTTGTCGATGAGTGTTGACAAACCATTCGACTGGGCGTCGAGGTAAGGTGTGTCGATCTGGTAGATATCGCCCGTGAAGATTATCTTGGTATTCTCCCCCGCCCTGGTGATGATGGTCTTTACCTCGTGCGGGGTCAGGTTCTGCGCCTCATCCACAATAAAACAAACATTGGAGATACTCCGTCCGCGAATATAGGCCAGCGGAGTAATCACCAGCTTTTCGGTCTCCACCGCTTCGGCGATCACCTTGAATTCCTTGTCCTTCTCGTTGTACTGGTTCTGTATGAACTTGAGATTATCCCACAACGGCTGCATATAGGGGTCGAGTTTCGATTTGATGTCGCCGGGCAGGTAACCGATGTCCTTGTTGCTCAGGGGAACCACCGGACGGGCCAGGTAGATCTGCTTATAATTGCGTTTCTGCTCAAGTGCTCCTGCCAGGGCAAGCAGGGTTTTGCCGGTGCCGGCGATCCCTTGCATGGTAACCAGTTTGACAGCCGGATTGAGGATGGCATGAAGTGCAAACACCTGCTCTGCATTGCGCGGGGTGATCTTGTAACAGCTCTTCTTCTCCAGCTTTTCGATCCTTTCGGTGAGCGGGTTGAAGAATGCCAGCACCGAACTCTTCCCGTTCTTAAGGATGAAATAGTGGTTTGGAATGGGATTTTTCACCCCGATGTCTTCGGGCAAACACCAGCCAGACTCGTAAATTATATCGATTATGGTCCTATCCAGCCCCTCAATTGTCGATTTCCCGGAATAAAGTCCCTCAACGTCCTTGATCTTGCCGGTTTCAAAGTCCTCTGAGGAGATGTTCAGCGATTTGGCTTTCAAACGGAGGTTGACATCCTTGGAAACCAGCACCACTTTTTTCAGCGGGTTCTCTGCCATCATCACCAAAGCAGCATTGAGGATGCGATGGTCGGGCTTGTTTTCGCCAAACACCTTGACGGCGTCGAGTTCGCTCTGCTCGTTCATCACCACCTTGAACTTCCCCCCTTTGGAACTGCCAAGGGAGATCCATTTGGTGAGTGTCGCCTTGTTCGATAGTTTATCGATGATGCGGATGAACTCCCGCGCCTCGAAGTTGATGGTGTCGTTGCCCTTCTTGAAGTTGTCGAGCTCCTCGAGTACCGTGATCGGAATGGCCACATCATTGTCGTCAAAACTGTGTATCGCGTTATGGTTGTAAAGGATAACCGAGGTATCCAACACGAAGATCTTCTTCTCCTTTATTTTCTTTTTTAGCATAGAAGATGGTTTGAGTTACGGTCAAAAGTAACCAAGAAAAAGACGATTATTCGCATCCTTACCAGAAGATTTAAACAATGGATTGTTGAATAAAAGATTAAAATTTTTCATAGTTGTCATAACATATAAATTTTGTATTATCTTTGGTTATTACCTTTTTTACTGAATTCCAGCCAATAAACTCCTGAAAGATGAACAAAATCTCAAAAACCTTTTTGGTCCTTTCTTTACTGGCCCTGATCACAATAACTAATTATGCACAGCAATCTACCTTCACCAGAGTATTCTATGACATGGAGGGTACAGCTCAGGTCTATGCCACAATAGCCACGCCCGACCATTATTTCCTGATCGCCGGCGAACGCAATGACCAGCCCCTGGTAATGAAGATTGACCAATCGGGAAATATCATCTGGCAGAAGAGGCTGTCGCTCCCCGGTTCACGCTTTTTTTGTGCTACTGCTTCCCATGATTCCGGATTTCTCCTTGCCGGAAAAATTTCAAATCCCGAACCAGCCAATGAAGACTTTCTTTGCGTAAAATTAAACCCGAACGGCGATACCCTGTGGTCGAGAGCCATTGACCTGGGCATCGAGGACCGGGCATTCGGGATAACAGAGAGTGCCAGCCATGAAGTGGTGATCACCGGTTATTCAACCCCCGACCTCTCTTCTGCATCGTCGATTGCCGTGGTGAAACTCGATTCTGCCGGAAACCTTTTATGGGGTCGTACCTTCTACAGCGGTAACAGCGCCAATGCAGGCCGGGCCGTTTGTCAGATCCCTGATGGCGGATTTGTTGTGACAGGGAGTATTGCCAGCGCCTCGCCTTACAATGAAGGGCTCTTCCTGATGAAGCTCACACCTGATGGCACCATTTCGTGGATAAAACGCCAGACAAACACTGCCGGCAATTATTCCCAGGGGCATGATATAAAGGTCATTCCCGGCGGATTGATCGTGTTCAACACCTCAACAGAAACAGGGGTCGGACTTCTGAAAACCGATCTCGCGGGGAATGTGCTTTGGAGTAAAGGATATATCTGGAGCAACACTGTTTACTACGGAACGCCAGGGCCAAAACTCGGTCAAACGGGTCGGGGTGGTTTTCTGTTTGTTCAGTATTTAGACATGTTTGGCCCGGGCGGCGCAGCAGAAACCGACAGTACAGGGAATCTGATCTGGTCGGATGAACTGGTGGTTATCTCCCTTGCCGCTATGGAAACCAGCGACGGGGGTTGCCTGGTAACCGGCAACGGTCCGATCATGGGGGTGAGCATGTCGCCAAGCGACCTGCCCCAGATCGGGCTTATTAAAACCGACTCCACCGGCAACAGCAGCGATTGCATTTGGGGTGGCGGGTTTTGGGAAAACCCCGGCACTGTTTCATGGTCAATCCCGCCAATTACTTCAACAGTCAAAGGTTCCCTTTCAATGATTCATCCCCTGGTTATCGGTTCAGTTGACCTTGACACGATATCGGGATGTGTTACAGTATTCGGCAGCGTAGCCGAAGAACTTCAGCAGCCGAACAGTCTGTTGGTTTTCCCTAACCCTTCATGTGGAATTTTCAAGGTTCAGATGGAAAAACCGGACGCGGGAGATATCAGTTCTCTTGAAATTTATAACTCAATGGGGGTCCTGGTTTACAGATCGGCTGAGGCCAATATGTCACAGCCGACCGTTAGAATGCAAAATCCATCTGCCGGGATCTACCAGATACGGGTCATCTGCGGGGGCAATCTCTTCATTCAAAAGCTGGTGGTTTGCCTGTGAGTTAAATGCGGATCATGGCCTTTTTCGTACCTTTGAAGTCCAAAGAAAACCCGTGTCCGAAAAAAAACTCTTCCTCCTCGATGCCATGGCCCTCATCTACAGGGCCTATTTTGCCTTTAATAAAAACCCGCGGCTCACCTCCAAAGGGGTAAACACATCTGCCGTGTTCGGCTTTGCAAATGTTCTCTTCGACCTGCTGAAAAAAGAGAAGCCCACCCATATCGGGGTGGCTTTCGATACCATGGCACCCACTGTGCGAAAAGTCGGGTTTGAAGCTTACAAGGCCCACCGGCAAGAGACGCCGGAAGATATTATATCCGCGATTCCTATGGTTCAGGAGCTGATCGCCGGATTCAATATCCCCATCCTCTATGTCGACGGCTACGAGGCCGATGACGTGATCGGTACACTGGCAAAACAAGCCGAAAAAGCGGGGTTTATCACCTACATGATGACCCCCGACAAGGATTTCGGACAGCTGGTAAGCGAGAATATCTTTATTTACAAACCCGGGAAGTTCGGAAGCGATGTGGAGATCCTCGGCGTGAAAGAGGTTTGTGAGAAATTCAGCATTCAGCGTCCCGAACAGGTGATCGACCTGCTGGGGCTGTGGGGCGATGCCTCCGATAATATTCCGGGCATCCCGGGAGTGGGTGAGGTGACTGCCAAAAAACTTCTGGCGGAATTTGATAATGTCGACAACCTGGTCGCCAATGCAGATAAGATCAGCAACGAAAAACTCCGGCAGAAGGTGATCGACTTTAAAGATCAGGCGCTGATGTCGCGCGACCTGGCCACCATCATCCTCGACGTACCCATTGATTTTGAGGAGGACCGGCTGATCATGGAAACTCCGGATGAAGCAAGACTGAAACTGCTTTTCGACCAGCTGGAATTCCGCACATTTGCACAGCGGGTGTCGGCCTGGATATCTGCAAAGGATGGCTCACAGGGTAACAGGGTAACAGAGTCACAGGGTAACAGGGTAACAGAGTCACAAAGTCACAAAGTCACAAAGTCACAAAGTAAGGAACCTGGTTCTGACCTGTTCTCCCAATTGTCTGATGGCTTGTCCTCCTTTCCCAACAATGAATCTC
>CAYHCQ010000060.1:9706-20114 GCA_964355115.1 uncultured Prolixibacteraceae bacterium
ACATCCCACATCCCACATCCCACATCCCACATCCCACATCCCACATCCCACATCCCACATCCAAAACACCCCCCACTCCTACCTGCTCGCCGACACCCCCGATAAACGGGCAGATCTGATCTCAAAGCTCAAAAATCAGCCATCTTTCTGCTTTGACACGGAAACCACGGGAGTTGACCCGAACAGTTCGGAACTGGTTGGCATCTCATTCTCCTGGAAAAATCATGAGGCATGGTATGTTCCGATGCCTGACAACTATAACGAAACGCTGGCCATTGTCACTGAATTCAAACCTCTGCTCGAGGATGAAAAGACAGGGAAGACCGGCCAGAACCTGAAATTCGACATCTCGATCCTGAAATGGTATGATGTGAATGTAAAAGGCCCGCTGTTCGATACCATGCTGGCTCATTACCTGATTCAGCCCGACATGCGCCATGGGATGGACTTCCTCTCGGAAACCTACCTTCAGTACAAGCCTGTTTCAATTGAAACGCTTATCGGAAAAAAAGGGGCCGGCCAGCTTTCAATGCGCTCAGTCGATATGGAAACCATCAAGGAGTATGCTGCCGAAGATGCCGATATTACCCTTCAGCTGAGGCAGGTTTTTGAACCCCTGCTCGAATCGGCAGGAACACGCTCCCTTTTCGACACCATCGAGGTGCCGCTGATTCCGGTTCTCGCTTCGATGGAAGCCGACGGCGTAAAGATCGACCCGCGAACCCTCACCGACTTCTCCGCAGAACTGGAGCGCGACATCAGACTCCTTGAAACGGCCATTCACCAGGATGCCGGTATCGGGTTCAACATCGCCTCCCCGAAACAGCTCGGAACCATCCTGTACGACCATCTGAAAATCGTCGACAATCCAAAGCAGACGAAAACCAAACAGAACTCAACCGCTGAGGATGTTCTTGTGAAGATGGAGAAAAAACATCCCATCATCAGCAAAATACTCGAATACAGGTCGCTGACAAAACTAAAATCGACCTATGTGGATGTGCTTCCCACGCTGATCAACCCACGCGATGGCAGAATTCATACCTCATACAACCAGGCAGTTGCAGCGACCGGACGGTTAAGCTCAAACAATCCCAACCTGCAGAACATCCCCATCCGCACCGAAAAGGGACGGGAAATCCGCAAGGCATTCGTGCCGCGCAACGAGAATTACCTTCTCCTTTCGGCCGACTACTCTCAGATCGAGTTGCGGCTTGTAGCCTCAATCAGCGGCGATGCAAACATGATAGAAGATTTTCGAAGCGGGCTCGACATTCACCAGGCAACTGCTGCCAAGATTTACCATTTGCAGCCCCATGAGGTTACGAAAGAGCAGCGCCGAAACGCAAAAGCAGTAAACTTCGGCATTATCTATGGCATGTCGGCATTCGGACTGTCGGAACGACTCGACATTCCCCGCAAAGAGGCAGCCGATATCATTTCTGCCTACTTTACCCAGTATCCCGGAATCCGGGATTATATGCAGAAAACTATCATTTTTGCCAAATCGCACGGGTTCGTGGAGACCCTGATGAAACGCCGGCGCTACCTTCGCGACATCGGGTCGGGAAATGCAACGGTGCGCCAGATGGCCGAACGAAACGCAATCAACGCGCCCATCCAGGGAACTGCCGCCGACATGATTAAAATCGCCATGATCAATATCTTCGCCGACATCGAAAAGCGGCAGCTGAAGTCGAAAATGATCCTCCAGGTGCACGACGAACTTGTGTTTGATGTGCATAAATCCGAAGTCGATACTGTTAAGGAACTGGTAAGAACCGGAATGCAGAATGCCTTGACCCTGGATGTCCCCGTTGTGGTGGATATGAACACCGGCGGGAACTGGCTGGAGGCACATTGAAAATGGTAAAATGGTGAAATGGTAAAATGGCGAAATGGCGAAAAAATCGTAAATCGTAAATCGAATTAATCGTAAATAGGCAGACATGTCCTACAAAAAAGATTCCCGTATAGTAATGACCCTCGACGCAGGAGGAACCAATTTCGTGTTCTCGGCTGTTCAGGCTCAGGAGGAGATAATCGAGCCGATCACGCTGTCTGCAAGAGGCGAAAACCTCGAAGTAGTGCTGAAGACGATAATTCATGGCTTCAAAGAGGTGGAGATAAAACTGGCCCACAAACCGGTGGCCATCAGTTTCGCATTCCCCGGTCCGGCCGACTACGAAAACGGCATCATCGGCGACCTGCAGAACCTGCCATTTTTCAGGGGAGGTGTTGCTTTGGGCCCCATGCTTTATGAACAATTCAAAATCCCTGCCTTCATTAACAACGATGGCGACCTGTTTGCTTTCGGGGAGGCGATTGCCGGCCTGTTGCCTGAGATAAACAAACGGCTCAAAGAGGCTGGCAACCCGAAACGCTACCGGAACCTTTTCGGAGTTACTTTCGGAACCGGGTTCGGTGGGGGCGTGGTTACCCGCGACGGGATTCTGCTCGGCGATAACAGCGCAGGCGGAGAGATAAACAGGGTGCGGAACCGTACTTTTAAAAACTGGGATGCCGAAGAGAGTGTCAGTATCCGGGGAATAAAGCGGGAGTTCGCCAACAATTCCGGAATAAACATGGGCAGTTGTCCGGAACCCAAAGATATTTACGAGATCGGAATGGGCCGGAAAAAAGGCAACAAAGAGGCTGCCATCAAGGCATTTGAAGCATTTGCCACCGATGCTGCCGATGCGCTCGCAAATGCAGTTACACTGATCGACGGACTGGTCGTAATCGGGGGCGGGCTATCTGGAGCACATCCCATCTTCATGGCGAAACTGGTTGAAGAGATGAACCGGCCGTTCGATACACTCTCCGGCCATCCGCTCGAACGACTTGAGATTAAAGTATATAACCTGGAGGACCCTGTTCAGTCGGAACGATTCCTGACCCCTTCTTCCCTGCAGATCCCCGTTCCTTTCAGCAGCGGCAAAGCGGTTTATGAACCTAACAAAAAAAGCGGAGTCGGCATTTCACGCCTCGGGACATCCAAAGCTGTATCCATTGGCGCTTATGCACTGGCATTGCAGCGGTTGGATAAATAATAATCTTGCAATTTTTCAAAATATAATGTTTATCGATATTTATTTATTTATCTTTGCACTTGGAGTCAAATTTAGTAAGAACCTAACAAATCGAAACCTATGAAAAAATTAGTACTCTCCTCTTTGTTTTTTATGGCTATGATCGCTGTTATAGCCCAGACTGTTCCCCGCGACATGGTTGCCATGGAGATCGGGACCGGAACATGGTGTACCTATTGCCCCGGTGCTGCAATGGGTGCCGATGACCTTCTTGAAAACGGCTGCAGGGTGGCAGTAATCGAAAACCACAATGGCGACAGCTACGCCAATACCTATTCGAACACCCGCAACTCCTACTACACCATCACTGGCTATCCCACTGCCATTTTTGACGGCGTTACTCGCGTTGTCGGCGGAAGTCACTCTAACAGCATGTACACCTCCTACCTGCCCAAGTACAACCAGCGTATCAACATCCCCGCAAACATGTTCCTGGAAATGGAAGTAACCAACAGCGGTCAGGATTACACAGCCGTTATTACCATGACAAAAGTAGGTACCATTGCCAAAACCGACCTGAAACTCCACTTCTTCGTTACCCAGTCGAACATCCAGCAGAACTGGCAGGGTCAGACCCACCTCGAGCATGTTAACCGCCTCATGGTTCCCGGCACCAATGGTACCGATATCAGCTTCACCAGCGGAAACGAGCAGACCGCTACCCTGAACTGGACCATGGACGCAGCCTGGCCTCTCGAAGATTGCGAATTCATTGCTTTTGTTCAGTCGCAGTCAAGCAAGGAGTGCTTCAATGCTTTCAAGCAAGCTACCATTGACCTGAATGTTGATTTCACTGCAAGCGAAACCTCCATCCAGAAAAACGATGTGGTCACTTTCACCAACAGTACTTTCGGGGGATACATCGGAACACCGGAAACCTACGAATGGATTCTCCCGGGTACCGACATCGTAACATCAACCGACAAAGAACCCGTTGCTACTTACATCAATGGCGGACTGTTTGATGTTACCCTGATTGTGAACCGTGGTGGCCAGATCGACACTGTTGTTAAAACCGATTACATCGATGTTGCTTTCGGAGTAGGTGTTGAAGGAAAAGACAATGTTAATGTCTCTGTTCGCCCGAACCCGAGCAACGGAACATTCATGCTCGAACTCAACACTGGAAAAAGCATGGTTGCCGACATCACCATTACCAACATGACCGGCACTGTCGTTTACTCCTTAACAGACCTCAGCATCAATGGTCAGTTAACCCGCAATATCAGACTGGAAAACGCTGCACCGGGAACATATTTCCTCAACCTCCGCAGTGGCGAGACCAAAATCACCAAGAAAATCATCGTGAAATAATCCGTTTTGCGATATAAAAAAACCCGCTTACGGCGGGTTTTTTTATGCTCTTAACCTAACAAGGCAACCATTTTCTTTTTAACTTTGTCTCCCAATAAACCAACTACTTATGAAAAATATACTTGTTGCTCTCTCCCTTCTGTTTACCTTCTCAGCCTTCGCCGGAAATGTACATAAGACTTTCACCTTTGGCAATCCGGTCATAAAATCGATCGGCACTTATCAGACAGTTACTCTTGATAACACGCGACTGGCAGGCAAGGCAGGCGAACCGATGCTTCCCTGGCATGAAATCGCCCTTATGCTGCCTCCGGGGGAAGCTGCTGTAAATATCACCCTTACCTGCGAAAACCTGACGACCATCGCCGGAACATTTGAAATTTATCCTCAGCAGAATGTCCAGCCAATCTCTATAGGTTCGGATGGGAAATTTGTTAAAAACGAACAAGTTTATGCCTTAAATTCCACCTATCCTGAAAAATCTTTCACCCAGGTTACAACCCATTATCTGAATGGTTATGGATTTGCCCTATCAACATTTTCTCCGGTGGTTTATAACCCCGCAACAAAATCCATCTCATATTACAAACAGGTTACCGTTACAGTTACCTCAGCACCTGATGCCAGTGCACTGGCCGCGCTGAATAATCTTACCTCCTCCCGGGAGGCGCTGAAAAGGGTTCGCCTTTTTACTCAGAACCCGGAAATGATGGAACAATACCCTGTAAAAACATCCCTGAAATCAGCCTACCAGATATTGATCATCACCCCGGCCATGTTCCAGGCAGGTTTTCAGCCGCTGATTGATTATTACGCCACTCAGGGCCTCATTGCGCAGGTTAAAACAACGCAGGACATTAATACATCCATGACAGGCCAGGATCTTGCCGAGAAGATCCGCAACTATGTCATCCAGGAGTACCAGGCCAGCGATATCGACAATGTGATCCTTGGCGGCGACGTTTTACATGTACCTTACCGCGGTTTTTATTGCTATGTAATCTCCGGCACCGGTTATGAGGATTACAACATTCCGGCCGACCTCTATTTTTCGGCTCTCGACGGGAACTGGAATACCAATGGCAACTCAAAGTGGGGTGAACCGGGCGAGGATGACCTGCTTCCCGAGATCTCGGTCGGACGGATGTCGTTCAGCAATGCATCAGAACAGACAATTCATGTTCACAAATCGGTTACCTACCAGGGATCTCCTGTGACCGGGGAACTTAACCATCCTTTCCTCGTTGGTGAAAACCTTTACGACAACCCGATGACCTTCGGACAGGATTACCTGGAGCTGCTTGTGAACGACCATACCGATAACGGGTATTTCACTCATGGAATGATATCTGCCGAAAATAATATTACCCGCCTTTACGATACGCTCATATCACTGCCAGGGTACCTTTATACATGGGACGTTCCCACCCTTCTTTCCGAGATCAACGACGGCAAATCTTTCATCCACCATTCAGGCCACTCCAATTCCGATTACATGATGAGGCTGACCATGTGGGATATCACCAACGCTAACTTTTCGCAGGTTAACGGTGTTATTCACAACTACCAGCTGATGTATACACACGGGTGCATCTGCGGAGCTTTCGACAATGAAGACTGCATCTCCGAAAAATCGATCAACATCAGCAACTTCCTGGTTGCCGGCATTTTTAACTCACGGTACGGCTGGTTTAACCAGGGATTTACCGAAGGACCGTCGGCCCACCTTCACAGGGAGTTTGTAGGCGCCATGTACAACGACACCGTGGCCGACCAGATTAAGGTGATCGGGGCAGCGCATACCATGTCGAAGATTAAAACCGCCCCCTGGGTCGGACTTCCGGGCGAATTTGAACCCGGTGCTCAACGCTGGTGCTTTTACGATTGCAACGTGCTTGGCGACCCTGCCATGGAGGTTTGGACCGACGACCCCAACACCGGTATCCGTGAAACAGGAAGCAGTCTCGTGTTCGGCCTCTCTCCGAATCCCTGCCGCGAAACAGCCACCCTCTCGCTCGTACTGGGCAGCAAGTCAGACATCAGGGTTTCAATCACCAACTCAGTTGGGCAGGTTGTGTACGCCAAACTTATTGCCGGCCAACAGGCAGGGATGGTCTCTATCCCGATTTCCGTTGCCGGACTCCCTTCAGGTATCTATTTCTGCCAAATTGAAGCTGACGGCAACAATGGCACCAGGAAGCTGATTATTGCAGAATAATTCCGTTGATATTTCAACATTGCCAAAAGGCATCTATCACCTGAAAGTTGAAGGTGACGGAACCTCTGTTGTAAAACGGATAGTCGTGGAGAAATAAAAACAATAAAAAAAGGCAGCCGGTTGGCTGCCTTTTTTTTATAGTTTTTTGATGATAAGCTTATCGATCCTGTTCCCATCCAGGTCAACAATCTCGAATTCGAAATTGAGCCAGGTAAATTTCTCGCCGGGAACCGGAATGTGTCGCAGGATACTCATTGCCAGCCCGGCCAGGGTATCGAACTTCACTTTTCCTTTATCGAACCCCTGGATTTCGAACTCATAGGCAAACTCATAAAACGACATCTGCCCGTCGGCAAGCCATGTTCCGTCGGAACGCAGGTTGATCTGGGGTTCGTCGGGGTTGGGTTCGTTGAAGTCGCCCACCAGCGCCTCAAGGATGTCGTTGAGCGTGACCATCCCTACAGTGGACCCGTACTCATCAACCACCAGTCCGTAATGGATTTTATTCTGCTTGAATATTTCCAGGGTCTCATAGGCTGTGAGCGTTTCGAGAACAAACTGGGCAGGCTTTAACTGATCTTTGATTTCGAATTGGTCGTCACAGATGTTTTCAAGAAAAAGATCCTTGATAAAAATAACACCCAAAACATTGTCCAGGTCATCTTCACAAAGCGGGTAAACCGAATGAAGTTCCTCCCTCATTTTTTTCCGCATCTCTTCGGGCGTGTCATGGATATCGAGCCAAACCATATCGGAATGGTGCGTCATAAGCGACGAGACTTTGCGGTCGCCAAGGTGAAACACCCTCTCCACAATATCCTGTTCAATCTCCTGAACCTCCCCGTCTTCGGTGCCCTCCTGGATCATCGCCTTGATCTCCTCCTCGGTTACTTTTGATTCGGAGGATTGTTTTATCCTCAGCAGCCTTAAGATGACATCTCCCGTGCGCGACAATACCCAGGTAAATGGATAGGTTATTTTGGTAAGCAGAAGCATCGGGCGTATCATTGCCCTTGAGATGCCTTCGGGATTGATAAGTCCGATTCGCTTTGGCACCAGTTCACCGATAAGGATCGAAATAAAGGTAACCAGAAGGACCACAACCGAAAGTGCAATTGTATGGCTGTAAGTGGTGGTCAGTCCTGCCGATATCAGAACCTTTTCCATACCATGGGTTATCTCATCGCTCGAGTAAACCCCGGTAAGGATGCCAATGAGGGTGATCACGATCTGAATGGTGCTGAGTATCCTTGATGGATGAAGGGCATTGGCAAGAGCAAGCCCTGCGGTGCGGTCTCCCCGCTGGGCATCCATATCGAGTTTGCTTTTCCGGGCCGATACCAGGGCTATTTCAGCCATCACAAAAACCCCGTTCAGGATGAAAAGAAACAATAAGATGAAAATTGCGGATGTCATATCGGTGTATATTTATGCTTAACTGACAAAGGTACAATAAAGAAAGTTCTGTAAATTTGTATATCCTCCTAACTAAATTATGGATATCCTCAACCCGAAATCCCCAATGCGAAATATATACCTGATTATTTTCTTTTTTTTCCTCTTCTGCAATATGCTTCCCGCGCAGCCGGGAAGGAACATGCTCATAGTCACGCCAACAGGAAAAGGGAGGGTGAACACAAAGATCGACAATATCGGTTACTGGTCGAGGATGGTGAAGATGGGTTATGTGAAGCCTTCTGTAACTTCACCGGTTGAATCTGCCGACTCAACAACAAGTACGATCAAGGCTCCGGGCTTCAGAACGCAGAATTCGCCTGACGTGCCGGTGACCAACCGCACAGACGTAACCCAAAGCGAAAACTCCGTATTTATCGACCCGGCGAGCGAAGAGGTGGTTCTGAATTCGAACAACTCATCCAACTGGATCGTTGGTTACGCCGAAACTCCATATGGCGCCGACGGCCTTTATACCTCCGACTTCGCACAGACCTGGGATGGCAGTATTTACGGGGTATCGCGCAGTAATAACGGCGATCCGGCTACAGCCATAGGGCTCAACGGTTGGTGGTATGTAAATAAGATCAGGGGCGATTACGGCCAGGGAATTGCCTATAGTAAAGACCAGGGACAAACCTGGAAGGAGGTTGCGATTGCCTCTGTGCCTTCGACCGTTTTCGGTATTCTCGATAAAAACCATTTATGGATCGATAACTCTGTGTTGAGTCCCCATGAAGGAAACCTTTATTGCGCCTGGACAAACTTCGTGGACGATGATCCCGATACCAACCAGGTCGAGATATCGAGGTCAACCGACCAGGGACTTACATGGTCGTCACCGCTCACCCTAAGTACCGGTGTTGCTGCCCTGAAACTCAACCATGGTGTAAACCTGCAGACGGGGCCAAACGGTGAGGTTTACGCGGCCTGGAGCATATACGACAACTGGCCTGCCGACGAAAATGCCATCGGCTTCTCAAAATCGATCGACGGTGGCGGAATCTTCACACCTTCTGAACGGATCATCAGTAATATCAAGGGTATCCGGATGAGCGGCACGGGGAAAAACATGCGGGTGGCCGCCTTTCCCTGTATGACGGTGGATGTAAGCCCGGGCCCAAACCGGGGTAACATATATATAGTATGGTCAAACATCGGTGTCCCGGGGATCAATACCGGCAGCGACATCAGCCTGTACCTGATCAGGTCGGCCGACCAGGGAGAGACCTGGTCGACCCCTTCAAAGGTAAACCAGGACCCTGCAGGCCTTGGAAAACAGCATTACCTCCCCTGGATAGCCTGCGATGCGGTGACAGGTGGATTGTGCGTGGTTTATTACGACGACCGGAATGTCCCCTCAACAAAAGCCGAAACCTATGTGTCTTATTCATACGACGGGGGTAACAGCTGGACCGATATAAAGGTGAGTGATGTTTCGTTTACCCCGGAACCGATCTCCGGACTCGCGTACAGCTACTTCGGCGACTATATTGGAATCCAATCGCACAATATGAAAGTTTACCCCACCTGGACCGACAATCGCGACGGACGGGCGATGACCTATGTATCCCCTTTCGACCTCGGTCCCAACCCCGGCCAGCCCTGGGTTATGTATTACTCAAACCTGCTCACGTCAATCCCTTCCGGCATTCCCCGGGATCTCAACTACGGCGATTCGCTGCATCTCTCGCTGGGTCTGAAGAATATTGGTGATCAGCCGGTTTCCGGAGTTGTCTCGTACATCTCCTGTTCATCGCCCTTCATTACGCTAACTGACAGCACCGAATCGTATGGAAATATCGACCCATCAGAGGTGAAAACCATTCCTGACGGATATGCATTTAAAGTTTCTGATACCATTCCCGATAACCTGAAGGTGAGGTTCGATGTAAAGGTAACCTCGCCCGATTCGGTTTGGTTCAGCCACTTCTCACTCGAGTCGCATGCGCCCGGCCTCAGGATTGTCAAGATGGTGATTCTCGACACCCTTGTCGGCAACCGGAATGGCTGGCTTGATCCGGGTGAAACCGTCAGGATCAGAATGGCTGTAACCAATGGCGGGGATTTTCCCTGTCCGGATGTGTACGGCATCTTGTCGGTCGACCCCCTCTATCTCACCCTCCAGAACGACAGTGTTTTCCTGGATACCATAAGAACACCGCAGGTGAAATATGCCTTCTATACCATGACGGTAAGCCCTGATGCACCTGTCGGGACGGGTGTAGACCTTTTGTATGATGCCTATTCAGGCAATTACCATACCCGGAGAGTCTTTCACCAGGTGATCGGGCAGGTTACCGAAGACTGGGAAACGAATACCTTCACC
>CAYHCQ010000061.1:0-4801 GCA_964355115.1 uncultured Prolixibacteraceae bacterium
TTGAACCCATTTCAACTGCCATGGCAGAGCAGAAGGTGAAGCAGGCACTGGCCACGGGCGCCGAGTATATCGTTTCCACCGACTCCTCATGCCTGATGCACCAGCAGGCATATATCGACCAACAGCAGCTTCCTATCAAAACTATCCACATCATCGATCTCCTCGCCGCCGGCTGCTAAATTTCACCTTTCAGGGTCTTTTGTTTCTATATTTTGTTGTATTTTTGTAGCTTAACGACAGATTGTTATGTCAGTGGTAAAAATTTTGCGGTTTTTCCATGTTTCGGGCTGTCTGCTCTTGCTGCTGATGCTTTCCTTCTTTTCCGGACAGGCTCAGAGATACAGCGGAACTCCTACCGAGCAGGACTGCCTGGGAGCTATTCCGGTATGCCAGCCTATTTATACTACCACAACCTCCTATACCGGGCATGGCAATGTTTACCCCGAGATTCATACAGGAAGTGCCTGCCCGATGTGCATGGATGGTGAAAAAAATGATGTGTTTTATGTAATTACTGTTCAGACGGGCGGATTGCTCCGGTTCAAGCTCACCCCCAACAATGTTCAGAATGACTATGACTGGGTGCTGTTTAATATGACCACAGCGAGCTGCGATGTGATCTATACCAATGCTTCAACCCTGCAGGTAAGCTGCAATTCATACGGAATCACTGGCAACAACGGTCCAACCGGGATCAACACTTTGCTTGGTAACAACCTCAACTGCAATGGACCCGGCAACACCCACGGACCTGCATTCAACAAAGATCTTACGGTTACGGCAGGACAAACCTATGTTCTCAACATCAGCAACTGGTCGTCGACCAACCAGTCTGGATATACACTCGATTTCAGCGCCTCCTCCGCCTCCATTTTCGACAACGTTCCGCCTCTTATCGACTCCATCCAGGAGCAGATCTCCTGTGCCGGTGCAAGCAGCCTCTACTTTCGTTTCTCTGAGAACGTGAAATGCTCGGATGTTTTTCTCCATCCTGAAAAGTTCAGTCTGACAGGTCCCGGCGGAAATGTTTCCATCACGGGAATAGGCAGTGTTGAATGCATTACCGGTGCATCCAACGGAAGGGGGTTTACCTTAAACCTTGCCACACCGGTAGGCGCGGGGAGTTATTCGCTCGGAATAATCGGCGACATTCACGACCTTTGCGACAATGTTGCCCTCTATAACAGCTACCCGATCGAGCTTACCGAACTTAATGCCCCGGGAGCAACGGCAGGCAACGATACCTCTGTAGCCAACGGTTCCATTATCACCCTTCACGGAAATGGTTTAGTTGGCACACCTCCCTATACCTTTCACTGGGAACCTGCGTCAATGCTGGTTAATCCGAATGTGCAGCAGCCCACCACCATCGGGCTTGGAACATCGGTCCTTTTTGATGTTACGGTGACCGACAATGCCGGTTGTCACGGCACCGACGATGTGCTTGTTACGGTTGTCGGA
Source organism: uncultured Prolixibacteraceae bacterium (assembly GCA_964355115.1). Lineage (GTDB taxonomy): Bacteria > Bacteroidota > Bacteroidia > Bacteroidales > FEN-979 > JANXZO01. The sequence goes on from CAYHCQ010000061.1 coordinate 1,462, forward strand.
GGCCCGTTGGGTGTCAGCGCCAGCGCCGATCCCCCTGTGATCTGTCCGGGTGCAGCGGTAAACCTTATGGCCGTGGCTTCAGGCGGAAGCGGAAACTATACATTTACCTGGACATCCACACCACCGGGATTTACATCAAACCTGCAGAATCCCACAGTTTATCCAACCACCACCACGACCTACAATGTCCAGGTGCAGGATGGTTACAGTACAAATTACGGTTCAGTAACGGCGAATGTGAATATTAAACCCCTGGCCAATGCAGGGCCCGACATCAGTATCCCATACGGCACAAATGCAACCCTTACCGGTTCAGCAACAGGTGGTTCGGGAAACTACGCCTGGTACTGGACCTCAAATCCGCCGGGTTTCTCTTCGACGCTGCAAAACCCCCAGGTGATTAACCTCTCCTTCACCACGATATTTACCCTGCAGGTGACCGATCTGACCACCTCATGTGTTAGCGAGCCGGTTGACGTGATCGTAAGTGTTACCGGCAGTCCGCTTTCATGCAACCCGGTGGCAACCCCCTCCACCATCTGCAATGGAAATTCATCCAAACTGTTTCCCATGGTTGGCGGCGGTGCCGGAACCTACACCTACTCATGGACATCAACCCCTCCCGGTTTTACCTCCCAGGAGGCCAGTCCGGTGGTTGCACCGACCGAAACCACCAACTACATGCTGACGGTGAGTGATGGATACAACTATGCTTCCGGTGTGGCCAACGTTCATGTTAACCCGACACCGGTCATCCGCCTCGGACCGCCCGATACCACAGTATGCATATACAGCACGGTAACCCTCAATGCCGGGAATGCCGGTGCAAACTATTACTGGAGCAATGGATCGGTGGAACAGACCATCGATGTTGTGAGCACGGGGATTGGTTTCGACGTGCAGACCTACTCGGTTCGTGTGATCAACGAATTTGCATGTGTCGACTCAGCGGCCATCAATGTTATATTCACCTTTGCTGCGTGCACGGGAATGGATGAGCAGCTGCCCGAAGGACGTATAACCATCAGTCCGAACCCCGGCGCCGGAAAACTGAATATCTCTCTCTCTGAACTGAGCACCCCTGTAGAGATCAGCATTACCACACTCCAGGGGGAGATCATCGTGAGTGAGCAGACCGGGAACCCGGTCAGCGGCCACTTTTCGAAATCTTATGACCTGACCTCTTTTGCCAAAGGTTTGTATCTTGTAACCCTTAAGAGCAGGGATTTTTCCCGCACGCTGAAATTTCTAAACAGATGACGATGAAGATGAAAACATTTTTTCGCGGACTCTTCCTGCTCTGCATAATGGCCTTTGTGAACCAGGCTGCCAGCGCTCAGGAGGCAGTTGTTGATCCCGCCGACTCGCTTTTCAACCTGAAGTACGCCGGTTTTGATTTTAAGGGCAATTTTGCGGCAAAGGCCACCAGCGATGAGGTGAATAACTACTACCTGGTTGATTTGACCCGGCTGCCCGGAAGATTCGGAAGGGTATATTTCATGAACGAGATGTTCAGATATGCCGAAGTGTTTAATATTGATCCGGCAATTTCCAGGGACAAGATATGGTTTCAGTCGAACAAGAGGTACCCGGAGAAAGAGATACTTGACCTGCTGAATGCTGCCATGAAGAAGACCGGGGAGGTTGCGGGTTCCTATACGGAGCCGGAGAAGACAAAATGGTTGAAAGAATATGACAAGTACAAATAAATCTGAACGGTTATGAAGAGGTGTTTATACCTTTTGGCAGTTTTCATGCTGGTGTCGGCGGGGGTGCTTGCTCAACCCGGGGGCTCGGGGCAAAATAATACCTGCGAAACGGCTTTGCCATTTTGTACAGGGACCCTCTATGAATTTCCTGCTGGCGTAAATGCCGGGCAGGGACAGTCGGGACCATGCTACGGTTGTCTTCTTACAAGGCCCAACCCTGCCTGGTACTATATGAAGGTGCTTACGCCCGGGAATATCATCATCCAGATGCACAGCGAACCCTCCAAAGACATAGATTTCTGCTGCTGGGGGCCCTTTCCCACCCAGAACTCCTGCACGCAGCTAACCTGTGATAAAAAGGTTTCCTGCAGTTATTCTCCGCTCTCCTTCGAAACCTGCAATATCCCGAACGGACAGGCCGGGGAGTATTACATCCTTATTATAACCAACTTTTCGAACCAGCCCTGCAACATTATTTTCGAACAGACAGGAGGCTCCGGAACCACCGACTGCACCATACTGCCTCCTCCCTGCTCAAACAACAGTCCCATATGCACCGGGCAAACCCTGCAGCTTTCGGCAACGGCCGTAAGTGGTGCGGTGTATCACTGGTGGGGCCCTGCGAACTTTGTTTCAAATCTGCGGAACCCTGTAATCAACAATGCCACCCCGGCGAATGCTGGCGACTATTTCCTGCGGATCACCGTCAACGGACAGCCCAGCCAGGATACCTCGGTAACCCATGCATATATTTACGCGCCTGAGGCGAATGCCGGGAACGATACTTCTATAAATAACGGGGTTTTTGCCACACTTCACGGCAGTGCCATCAATGGCAGCGGCTCTTACCAGTATCACTGGGAGCCGGCTGATAAGCTGGTCAATCCCAACATCAGGACGCCCCAGACCGTGAACCTGTTCTCCACAACCCTTTTCACCCTGCAGGTCACCGACGATTCGGCCAGTTGCACAGCATCCGACAACGTAACCGTGAATATCGTGGGAGGCGCTCTGGCAGTCAATGCCATTGCCACACCCGGTTCCATCTGCTCCGGCGCAAGTACCCAACTGCAGGCCTTCGGCTCGGGGGGCGCCGGGAATTATACTTTCGACTGGACGGGTCCGAACGGATTCACCTCCACGCTCCCCAATCCAACCGTCGCCCCGCCCGTTACTTCAACCTATCAGGTTGTGGTTCACGACGGGTATAACAGTTCAACTACTTCGGTTACAATAATCGTATTCCAGCTTCCTGTCGCAAACGCCGGGGCCGACAAATCGATACCCTACGGAACCTATACATTCCTCGACGGTTCGGTGGTTAACGGTCTCTCCAATTATTTTTACAGCTGGTCGCCGGCCGATAAACTGGTGAACGCCAATGTGAAATCGCCTCAAACAACCTACCTTATCTCCACTACGGTTTATTCGCTGACAGCTACTGATCTAGCCACAAACTGCATCAGCAACAACAATACAACCATCTCTGTGGAGGTTACAGGGGGACCTCTGAATGTGAACCCGGTTGCCACACCGGAATGGATTTGCAAGGGCGATACCACCCGGTTGCATGCTTCTGCAGGCGGAGGTAACGTTGGATTCTATACCTACAACTGGAGTTCCACTCCTCC
>CAYHCQ010000061.1:4901-19868 GCA_964355115.1 uncultured Prolixibacteraceae bacterium
CATGGCTGCAAATCGCAATCATCGATCGTGGTTATTTTCGATTTTGATGCCTGCGTGGGGATCGGTGAAAATGATTTTTCAGGAAAAATCCGGATCTATCCAAACCCTTCAAACGGAATCGTGACCATTGAGATGGATGGAATAGAGGGCGCTACCTCGGGAACGATAATATCCTCCTATGGTAAAGTGATGACAGGATTCACAGTGCCTGAAAATGCAACGGAGAAGATCATTCAGTCACTTGACCTGAGGAACCTGCCCAAAGGCATCTACCTGGTACGGTTCATCAACCCCAATTTCAATCATTCCCAAAAACTTGTTATCGAATAGTGCATAATAAAACCCCGAACAAACCGCCGGCATTGCCTTTCCTGAGAATATTACTGGGGCTCCTCATGCTGACCCCTGTTTTTTCTGCCATTTCACAGAATGTTATGGTAACCACCAACTGCCCGAGGATGCGGCAGCAGGCGGATATCTGGTATTTTGGAGAGAGAGCCGGTATCGATTTTCGCTCGGGGACGGCCATGGCCGATACTACGCAGAATGTAATGACAGCCTACAAATCAAGCGCGGTTGTTTGCGACAGCGCTGGTAATCTGCTGTTTTTCACCAACGGACGGAAGGTTTGGGACCGCACATTTACCGTGATGGACAATGCTTCAGGGCTTGACGGCGACCTGGGAGTGACCCAGCCTTGTATAATTATTCCGAAGGCCGACGACCCTACAGTATACTTTATCTTCACCCTCGATGTAATGGCATTCAAGCAGGATAACACCTACACCACAAAGGGATTGCGGTATACCATCATCGATCTGAAGCTGCGCAACGGGCTCGGTGACGCTGCAGTGCTTAACCTGCCCCTGTTGAATCCGGCCTGCCAGAAACTCACAGCAGTGATGCACAAGGACGGCCGTTCGGTATGGGTGATCGTACATGGCTGGGATTCGAACGAATTTTATGCCTATCCTGTGAGCGAACAAGGTCTCGGGAATCCAGTAGTGAGCGCTGCCGGAACAGTTCATGGCGGCGGGTTCATCGACCAGACAAATGCATATGGCGCCATGAAAGCATCCCCCGATGGAAAAGGTCTGGCTCTGGCGGTCTCCGGGAAAAACATGGTTGAATACTTCAGGTTCGATAACGAGACCGGAGTAGTCTCCAACGGCATTTCGCACACCATGACCGATGTTGGCGTTAATCCTTACGGAATTGAATTTTCCTCCGACAGCCGCAAGCTTTATACCAGCCTTCTCCAGATTGTTGGTAATGGACCTCCCAGTCGACCCTCTTTCATTTACCAGTTTGACCTGAACAGCCCGGCACTGAACCCCGTGCTGATCGATTCGGCTGTCGGAGTGCGCGTGAGTGACATGCAACTGGCAACCGATGGCAGGATATACATTGCCAGGACAATCAACCTTCTTTCAAAAAAGGATTCGCTCGATGTTATTTATAACCCGAACAGGCCGGGCATTGAATGTAATTACAACCAGTTGGCGCACGTGCCCGGCAGCCGCTTTTCGCTCGACGGACGAAACATCTTCTTCAGTCTGCCCAATTTCATACAAAGCTATTTCGACCTCCCTGCTTTTCGCTGGGACAGCGTTTGCCACGGTGATGCTACAAAGTTTACGATCGTGAATCCCGCCAATACCGATACGGTATTCTGGAATTTTGGAGATGGGGGAACCTCTGCTTCAATGCAACCCTTTCATGCTTATGCCCAACCCGGGAACTACTGGGTTAAACTCACTTCAAGATTCAACGGGATAGACTATACAGATTCGGCCCGGGTTACAAGTTATGCATTGCCGGTGATTGGCCTGGGTGATACCGTTCTGCTCTATTCCGGCTCCTCCATCAATCTCCATGCAGGGGGAGAGTTCATGGAGTACACCTGGTCGACCGGTTCTCACGATTCGATCATCTCGGTAGAAACGCAGGGAAATTACTGGGCAGAGGTCAAGGATTTCAACTGCTGCCTGAATTCCGACAGTGTTTACATCAAAGTGTTCAAGTATTATATTCCGAATGCCTTTACGCCCAATGGCGATGGAATTAACGATGTATTCAGGGTGAACGGGCTCTATAAAAATATTAACTTCAGGATGTACCTGTACAACCGATGGGGCCAGCTGGTTTATGAGTCGGACAACATCGACAAAGGGTGGGACGGCACCAGTAAGGGCAGCTACTGCGAGCCCGACAGCTATGTCTGGATCGTGAATGTGGGGTTCCTTGGCCAGGATATTATCACCCAGGGGGATATTGTTTTAAAAGGTACGGTTACACTCGTTCGATAATGTTTGAGAAATATACTGCCATCATTGCGGCGGAGCTTAATGCAGCTCCTGCATTTGTGCAAAATACAATTGCCCTTCTCGAAAGTGGTGCTACCATCCCCTTTATCGCCCGCTACCGGAAAGAGATGACAGGTTCGATGGATGAAGTGATGATCGCTGCAGTCCGCGACAGGCTTACCCAGCTTAAGGAACTCGACGCCCGGCGGGAGGCGATCCTTAAATCGCTTACAGCGCAGGAAAAGCTCACCCCCGAACTTGAGAAGGCTGTTGCTGGCGCTGCCACCATGGCCGAGCTGGAGGATATCTACCTGCCATACAAGCAAAAACGCAAAACCCGGGCCACTATAGCGCGCGAAAAGGGGCTCGAACCCCTGGCTGTAATGATCATGACACAGCGGTACAACGACATTGAGATCCGTGCCGCATCCTTCATTGATGCCGAAAAGGGGGTCAATTCCGTGGAAGAGGCCATCAAGGGTGCACGCGATATAATTGCTGAAACCATCAATGAAGACAGTTACGCGCGAAAACGGATCCGGGCCCTGTTCCAGAAAGAGTCGATGGTCAATGTAAAGGTTGCCAAGGGGAAAGAGCAGGATGGGATCAACTTTCAGATGTATTTCGACCATCACGAACCGCTTAACCGTGCGCCATCGCACAGGCTGCTTGCCATGCTCCGCGGAGAAAATGAAGGATTTCTCAGGGTATCGGTGGATGTTGACGATGATCATGCAAGAGATATACTTGAGAAGATATTTGTGAAGGCGAACAATAGCTCGGCGGACATTGTAAAAGATGCCATTGCCGACAGCTGCAAGCGGCTTCTCTTCCCCTCAATGGAGACAGAGATGCGGCAGTGGGCTAAGGAGAAGGCTGATGCCGAAGCCATCCGGGTGTTTGCCGAAAACCTTCGTCAGCTGCTGCTGGCACCTCCACTCGGACAAAAGAACGTGCTGGCCATCGACCCGGGGTTCAGAACAGGATGTAAAATCGTTTGCCTCGACCGTCAGGGTATGCTCCTTCACAACGAAACCATCTATCCTCATCCCCCGCAGAATGAGGTCAAGGAGGCGATTCACAAGATCAGGAGTCTTGTAAATGCTTATAAAATCGAGGCAATTGCCATCGGCAACGGCACCGCGGGACGGGAGACCGAGAGGCTTATCCGTGCCATTCCATTTGAAAAAGATATTCTTGCTCTGGTTGTGAATGAGAGCGGCGCCTCGGTGTATTCGGCCTCTGCCGTTGCGCGCAAGGAGTTCCCTGACTACGACATTACTGTTCGCGGATCGGTTTCTATTGGCCGACGCCTGATGGATCCGCTGGCAGAACTTGTAAAGATTGAGCCGAAGTCGATAGGCGTAGGGCAGTACCAGCATGATGTCGATCAGGCTGCTTTGCACAAAAGCCTCGAGGATACCGTTGTTAGTTGTGTGAACAAGGTAGGGGTGGAGATCAATACCGCCAGCGAGGAGTTGCTGACCTGCGTTTCGGGTCTAGGGCCAAGCCTGGCGAAAAATATTATCCGTTTCAGGAATGAGAACGGACCCTTTGCCACGCGTGCATCACTGCGTAAAGTGCCACGGTTCGGCGATACGGCTTTTGAACAGGCTGCAGGATTTCTGCGAATCCGTGATGCGAAAAATCCGCTCGATCGCAGTGCCGTTCATCCTGAAAGTTATCATGTTGTTGACCGGATGGCGAAAAAGCTCAACGCCACGGTGGATGAACTGGTTGAGCAGGCCGAGCTGAGATCGAAAATTGATCTTAAAGAGTTCATCGACGACAAGGTGGGGTTGCCAACCTTACAGGACATCATGCAGGAGCTGGCCAAACCGGGTCGCGACCCGAGGCAGAAGTTCGAGATCTTTGAGTTCGATAAGAATATTCACACGATCCACGATCTCCACAAGGGGATGCGGCTCCCCGGGATTATTACAAACATCACCAACTTTGGCGTTTTTGTCGACCTGGGTGTTCACCAGGATGGGCTTGTTCATGTGAGTCAGCTGGCCGACAGGTATGTAAAAGATCCGAATGAGGTGGTAAAACTTAATCAGAAAGTTATGGTCGAGGTGCTCGATGTCGATATCGAACGCAAACGAATCCAGCTTACGATGAAGGGGCAGAATACTAAGGCTGAGAAATAGCCGTTAATTGTGATATATAACTGTTTTTTAATGAAGCGTCTTGTCCTGCTTGTCTTTCTTGTTGGCTTTCTTTCGGTGATCGCTGAAACTGCAACAGCACAGAGAATTCTCGGCGGTCTCTCCGTAGGGATGAACCTGACCCAGGTTGATGGGGATGAACTTTACGGGTTCCATAAGGTCGGGTTGAATGTTGGTCCGATGGTTGCCATCCCTTTCGGAAAAAACAGCAAGTGGTCGGTGAGTATGGAGTTGCTCTACTCACAGAAAGGAAGCTATCACGGGAGCAGTGTCGATTCCCTCACATACAGGCTTGTCCAGGATTATGCTGAGATTCCGGTATTGGTTCATTTTACCGACAAGAGGGTGATTTCGGGAGGGCTCGGGTTTTCTTATGGTCAGCTGATAAACTTTAAGGAGACGCAAAACGATTTTTTTGATTCCCTGTACAATCCGAAATCTTCTCTTTCCAATAATGACATTTCTGTTATCGCCGACCTCCAGATCCGGCTTTGGTACAGGCTTTGGGCCAATGTCAGATACCAGTACTCAATGAAGAGCAACCGTTCGGTTGTTGTGAACGATCCGAACAAGCCGAATACCCACGATCCACGCGAACAGTACAACAACGTCATCAGCATTCGCCTCACCTGGATGTTCAACCAGGCCGCCAATACTAAGAACAAATACAGTCCCGAAGAATAACAGATCCGTTTATCCGTCTATCCGTTTATCCGCAGATCAGATTATCCGTTTAATAAGCCTTAGCTTGTGGGTGTATTTTTGCTGCTCCCCGCTGTAGATCCCTTCATGATCGATGATATCCACCCGAACCTTACCCGAACAGTGAATGATCCGGTTCCTGTCGAGGAGCATGCCAACATGGTTGATGTTTCCCTCTTCATCGTCGAAGAATGCGAGGTCGCCGGGTTCCGCTTCGGCCAGGAGGCCAACCACCTCACCTTGCAGTGCCTGCTGCGAAGAATCACGCTGCAGCTTTACCTTTTTAAGTTTATAGACCATCTGAACAAACCCGGAGCAGTCGATGCCGAAAGGCGACCGTCCTCCCCACAGGTAAGGAGCGCCGAGGTAAAGGAGCGAATCTTCCGTAAGCTGAAGCCGTGCTTTCACGAGGTCGTGAGGCGAAGCAATTTTCTCGGGAAGCGAGGTGTCGGCTGTATGCCCTTCAAAGAAAAACAGCTCCTGGTTAACCCTTATCCGTTGCTCATCAAAGCCCGGAAGGGAGCTTCCCAAAACAACGGGCAGGACAGACCGGCTGGTTTCATTGCTTAATAACTGAACAAGGTCGGTCGTGACTGCCGTATCGGAATCGAAAAGCCTCAGGAATTCTGCTTCGGGAAGGGTATGCACCTGGTTTACATTGATCCAGCCTTCATAGTCATCATGGGTGAGTTTGATTCTCACCCAGTTGTTTTCATGCGCGGTTATGCGGTATAGCTCTCCAAACAGTGTCTGGGTAACCATTTCCGAGCGATGGGAGGGTTCCCTCCTCACAGGTACTATACTGAGCAGACAAATGCCGAACTCCATAAAGTTTTTATTGAACGGTCAAAGGTAACTATTTTTTTGAGGCAATTTCCCGCTTCAGATCCTCAAGACTGCAGTCGCTTCCAGCGGAGGCGCATCCATCACATTTTCCATGTGGATTGATGAAAAACCTGATCAGCCTCCGTCCGGTAAGGATCAAGGCGGCGACGATAACTGCACCAACGATGAGATATTGCCACATCATGTCATGAGATTAACAAACTGCCAACCTGGAATACCGTGAATGAGAGGATCCATGCCAGTGCTGTCGTATAAACGATCAGGAACAAGGCCCATTTCCAGCTTCCCGATTCCCTGTTAACGGTAGCGATTACGGCCACGCATGGCATGTATATGAGTATGAAGAGGAGGAATGAAATACCAGCGAGTGGGGTGAATACCTTAGTCCCTGCCCTGGGGCCATCGCTGTAAGTAGCCCCCTGAAGACGTGTGCCAAGGGTTTGCCGGGATTCACTCCGGTGATGTGGATCAGTGCCAAACAGCACTCCCATGGTACTCACAACCACCTCTTTGGCAGCAGCCCCTGTGATCAGCCCAACGCCCATTCGCCAATCAAAACCCAGCGGTGCAATAACCGGCTCGATGGTTTTTCCGATCATCCCGATATAGGATTTTTGCAACCGCTCTTCGGCCCCTGCCTTGCTTCCGGCCGGGAAGTATTCAAGCGCCCAGATCAGGATGACGGCAATGAGGATAACTCCCCCCATCTTCTGAAGGTACTGTTGGCCTTTTTCCCACATGTGGCGGAAAATCACTTTGTAGGTAGGCATCCTGTAGGGGGGAAGTTCCATCACAAAGGGCGCCTCTTTGCTTTTAAACAGGGTATTTTTAAAAATCAGTGAGATGAGGACGGCCAGCACAACGCCTGTGATGTACAACCCAAAGATCACGCTCCCGGCATTGTCGGGAAAAACGGCTCCGGCAATCAGGATGTAAACAGGCAGCCGCGCACTGCACGACATGAACGGGTTGATGAGCATGGTCAGCAGCCGGTTGTTGCGGTCCTTGATGGTTCGGGTTACCATGATGGCCGGTACGTTGCAGCCAAACCCCATGATCAGCGGGATAAACGATTGCCCGTGAAGTCCGATCTTATGCATAAGCTTGTCCATGATAAAGGCAGCACGGGCCATGTAGCCTGTATCCTCCATCAGGGAGATGAAGAAGAAGAGGATCAGTATATTGGGGAGGAATACAATAACACTGCCAACACCATTGATGATGCCGTCGACCAGCAGGTCTTTCAGCGGACCGGAAGGCATGAGCTGGCTTACTTCGCTTCCAATCCAGCCTACCAGCATTTCGATCCAGTTCTGAGGGTATTCACCGAGTTTAAAGGTCGCCTGGAACATCAGCCAGAGGAAGAAGATGAACAGGGGAAAGCCCAATAAGCGATGCGTGAGAAAATTGTCGATCCGCTCGCTGTTCGTCTTGAGAGGATTCTTGGTTTGGTTTGGCGTCATTGTCTCCTTCAGTGCGCCCGCAATAAACCCGTACTTCGCATCGGTAACCAGGGTGGCAGAGTCCTCATGGTAGCCGGATTCGAGCCTGCGAATCTCTGTCTCAGCCATCGCAAGGATGGTATTGTAATGAGTTGAAACCTGGATTGCATTCAGTGTATCTGCGTCCTTTTCCAGGAGTTTGATGCTGAAATACCGTGAAGAGATGCGATCGGTAAGCGATTTGTCAAGCCAGACTACATCCTGGATCCTGCGGATGGACCGCTCCAGGTCGCGGCCGTAGTCAATATGCACATGTCTTACAACAGGATCACGGTCTTCATAAACCTCGATGATTCGGTTGAAGAGCTCCTCTATTCCGCTGCCTTTTGAACTCACTGTCGGAATAACAGGGATTCCCATAAGCTTTGAGAGCTCATTGTAATTCAATTGATGTCCCTGGTTTTGAAATTCATCGTACATGTTCAGCGCGATAACCACGCGTATATCCATGTCGATGAGCTGGGTAGTCAGGTAAAGATTCCGCTCCAGATTTGAGGCATCAACCACATTGACCACGATATCTGGTATGTGTTCGATGATATGCCGTCTGACAAAAAGCTCTTCAGGAGAAAAGGCAGTGAGGGAATAGGTGCCGGGAAGATCGGTGATGTTGAAGGTATAACCCGCCTGTTTAAACTGTGCCTCCTTCGATTCAACGGTTACCCCTCCAAAATTTCCTACCCGCTCGTGCGATCCGGAGGCATAGTTGAAAAGAGTGGTCTTTCCGCAGTTGGGATTTCCTACAAGGGCGATGTCTATGATTTTTCCTCTGTCGCCAGTACCGCTCCCATTTAAATCCCGGTAAGGTCTGTCACCAGCGGTTGCACCCGGGCCCTGGAGGGTTCCTGAATAGCTGGTCTGCTCGCCGGTGTCGCTTTCTGTGGAAATTTCGATCAGTCTCGCTTCACTCTGCCGAAGCGAGACATCATATCCCATGATCCGGTACTGGATGGGGTCCTGCAGTGGTGCGGCTTTGATCACCGTAACCTCTTTGCCCTTCACAAATCCCATTTCAGTAATCCGCTTGCGGAATGCACCTCGCCCTCTCACCTTGGTAATGATGCCGCTTTCGCTTTGCCGGAGGTCAAAAAGAGTTGACAGGTTGATTTGGATTAAATAAAAGCAAAGGTACGAAGAAAATCAATACAGGCTTGCTCTATTGGCCAAGGTTTGAAAGAAACTGCCGGCTTTCAGGTCCAAGATTGAACAGCAGGTCAATGCTGCTCAGGTTGTTGAGGAACCCCGACTTTGCTGAGAATACCTGTACATACTCCGGATGGGTAAAACTGAAGTTCTTTGATACCAGCTGTTCCCTGTTATCACCCGGCAGAGACGGGGTAAACTCACTGCTGATGCCGACGGAAATATTTGTCTTCAGCGATTTGAGGATAACCTCGAGCAGTTTCGCGTTGAAGTCGAGGAGGTAGTCAAACCGCTTTTCAAAAAATGGGATGAATAGGTCCTGGTAGTACAGAAAAAAAGGGCTGTTACTGTAGGCAGTCGTTATCGACCGCCAGTGGATCGTTTGCCAGGGCTGCTGGTTCGATATCCTTATATCGCGGACAAGGGTGTGGTTTCCGTTGACTTTGATAACAGGGATGATGAGGGTTTGTAGCCCGTTGGGGCCATAAATGTTGCACCGGTTCCGGCAGGTCTGCTTGGTGTAAGTTTCCCAGGCTTCAATTATTAAAGTATCCTCACGTATGGCCCTGGCCATGTATGCGATCGGGGGAAGGTATGAAGTTGTGAGGACTTTCAGTTTGCGGTATCTTTCAGCAGCACATCGCTGATCGCCTGTTTCAGACTGTCTTTCGGCAGGGCCCCAACCGACATTTGCGGCTGTTCATTCATCGGCACGAAAAGCATTGAGGGAATACTGCGGATTCCAAAGGCTCCGGCCAACTCCTGTTCTGCCTCCGTATCGATCTTGTAAATGTCGATCTTACCACTGTATTCGGTCGCCAGTTCCTCAAGGATCGGGGCTACCATCTTGCAGGGGCCGCACCAATCGGCGTAGAAGTCGATGATGCAGGGTCGTGTTCCTTCAAATTTCCATTCCTGATTAGCTTCAAAATTGAATACTTTCGCCAGGAAGGTCTCTTTAGTTAAGTGTTCGATTGCCATTGTTTTATAGTTTTTTGGGTTTATTTTACGTTTAATACAGTCTTGATCGCATCTACATAGGCCTCTTTCTGCATCGCCCCAACCGACATCTGAGGTTTCCCTGTTTTGGGAACAAACAGTACTGCCGGGATGGAGGAGACGCTGAACAATCCTGCCAGTTCGCGCTGCTGATCGGTGTTCACCTTATAGATACGCACCTTTCCCTTGTATTCGGCAGCAAGTTGTTCCATGATGGGTGCAACCATTTTACAGGGACGGCACCAGTCGGCATAGAAGTCGATGATCACCGGCTGATCGCCGCTGAAAATAAAGTCTTTCGGATTTTTCTGGTAATCCCACACAAGTTTTTTGAAGGAGTCGGAGGTAAGCATCACAACTGTTCCATCGGCCGCGCCGGTTGTACCTTTTTCACCTGCATTACTGCTGCAGGCATTAAATGATATGGTACCCAGTATAAGGAATAAAAATGCAGTTTTTTTCATATTGTTTCTGTTTAGCGTTGCAAAATTACAAATTAATTTTAATAAATCGCATAAGTATCACTAAATATTTTTATTTTTGCTGTCAGTAATAATATGTAATGATAAAAATTCCATTTAACAAGCTGGATATAAGTGAACTTGAAGGGTTTTTCTCTTCGGAGGAGGATTGTCTTAAGTTTTTAGCTGAAAAAAAATGGGAGTCTGGGTTTGCTTGCAGGAAATGCGGTCATACCAATTATTGCAAGGGAAAGACGCCCCATTCACGCCGCTGCACACGTTGCAAGAAAGAGGAGTCGGCAACCGCCAATACCATATTTCACCGTTGCCACATCCCGATTACCGAGGCATTTCAGATCGTCTACAAGGTTTGTCATAATCCTTCCATATCGACCTATGCCCTGTCGCGCGAAATTGAGCTGCGCCAGATGACATGCTGGAAGCTGAAAAGCCGTTTGATGGAGTGTATTAAAAATAAAGGGGAGGTGGATATCCTATTCCACCCGCCATCGGATCAGTGAACAACGATTTTCCGGGTAGATGTCTCTTCTGCTGAAATCAACCTTAAAAAGTAGATCCCCGATGTGAGTGAAGAGATTGAAAGCGTCTGTTGCGGATTCTCTTTCATGACCTGACCTGCAGAAACCAAAGTTCCCGTCATTGTCAGAAGTTCATATCGCAGACTCTCAACCTTGCCGCCATCGAACCTGATGGTGAGATTGTCGGTTGCCGGATTTGGATAAACACTGACCCTTTGCAAAGAACCGGTCTCGGGCAGGCCTACATGCGAAATCGGGTAATAGATTTCCCAGCCTTTACCTGTCACGCTGCTGTTTGTCATGAAATAGAGCAGCATCTTCCCACCCGGGGCAGTTACTGAATCCGGTAAAGTACCCTCATAGTTCCCGCTGATGGCAGCAAGTGTACTTCCTGTTGTTAAATCGTAGATCGTAAGGACATCCTTGCCCGCTTCAGTATCAAAACGGCGGAAGTGTATGGTGAGTGGCTGGCCACTGGCTGAAAAAAGCTTCCACCGGCAGTTGGAATTGTTGTGGTAGTTGAAAGGCGAGGAACCATCGGATACCACGGCGGTATCAGCTGTTATGGTTGTTATTCCTGAGCAATATACCGGAGCGGAGGCGGAATAGGTGCAGAACCATCCCGGTTCGGCAGGTCCGCCATTGGCCTTGAAGGTGATGAGCATTTTATTGCCTGTTGATGTTATTGCCGGTGTTGTATCGCCGCCTGCGTAGTGCATCAGCACCGGGGATTGTTCGTTAGGGCCGTCGTACACAGTCATATAATCCGCAGGTGAGGTATGGAATTTCCCGATATTGAGAGTGATTGAACTTACCGAATCTTCTGCTGTCTGCGGGGCGATAAGCCAGCTGCAGTCTGAATCCGGACTGTAATTTTTCATCGGTCCCCCGCCATCGCTAAAGCTGCCCATGGGGGAGGAGAGCGTTTTATCTCCCTGGCAATATACCGGATAATTGTAATGAATGGTATCTGGGTAAGCATTGATTATCACCTCCTGGGCAAGGTTGAAATTATTACCGCCAACGATCAGGTTACTGGTGTAGAAGTAGCCGTTGTTCGATCCGCTCCATCCGAAGTTGAAATGAAAATAGTATTGCTGTACGATAGAGTCATACTGGTATCCGTCGCATACAAAAGCATGCCCGTTGATGTTTGGCACCGACCATCCGGCATAATACATCGGCATCTTGCGGTCGAGGTGGGCCACCAGTATGCTGTCCCAGTTCATCGATGTGCTGTCGCGGTAAACATAACGGGTTTCCGGAGAGTATTTGAAATAGGTGCGGAGTGAGTAGGCGGCCTTGTGGTTGTACATGCCCGAGCCATCGGGGCCATACTGCAGGTCGCATGATACCCCGAGATGAAAGAGCAGTTTGGCGATTTCCGGGTTTTCGGTCGTGATTGAGTTGGTCATCCCGTCCCATTTGTAAGTTGTGCTGCCGAAATCGGCTGTGAGGGTTCCGTAAGGAGGGTTGCTGTAGGTATATGAACCCTGTCCGGTGTCGGGCCAGCGGTAGTAGTACATCAGCTGTCCCATGCAAACTGGCACGCACCCGGCATAGGTGTGTCCGCCAGGCCCCATACCGTCGGGAGGGCAGGCGCCGTTGTACGGGGAGTTCTGGTTCCAGTTGGAGGTGATGAGCGGGGTGACTTCAGGGGTGACGCGTGACGGGTAAGACGTGACGCGTGACGGGTGACGCGTGACGGGGGACGATGGATCTGTGGTATAGGATTTCCAGATAGATGCAATTTCCGGGGTTGCGGTGGCTTTTTGTGAGATGGCCCAGGCGATCTGGTCGGTATATTGTTTCACCCAGGCGGCAAACTGGGGCGGTGTGTTGTTTGCGGAATAGTTTTCGGTGAGTGAATAGGCAAGTACCGGTACCACGGCATCATCGGCAGCTACTATTACGTATCCCGCCGGAGAAAGGTTGAAAATATAGTACACGGCGATGCCATCTTTCTCGCAAACCGAGGTCCCGGTAATCCTCACAGAGACCGGTTCAGTCATGTATGAAGACTGAATCCGTTCTGTGAAAAAATGGGTCGCTACCTTTCCGGCTGTCTCACCTGAAACCTGTTTTGCCTGTAGTGCCGGTCCTGCAAGCAGCAGGACAACCATGAAAATAAATTCCTTTACCATAGCGTCTTTGCGTGTTTGCGGTGAAAAATCCGTGATCACCCGTACGGGCTGAAATGCCTACTGTATGGCAATCTTCCTTACCGATGAACCTTTATCGGAGGTGAGTTTCAGCAGGTAGATCCCCCTTGCGTATGCAGTAACATCCAGCGTTTTGCTGTAGTTGCCCCTGAAGGTAGTCAGGTTTTCGCTGAAGATCCGGGTTCCGCTGAGGGTTACAAGTTCCACCTTCAGATTCTGCGATTCGGCGAGGGTGAAGCTGATGTTGACCTTGTCGGTGGCAGGATTCGGGAAAACTGTGAGTGCGGCAAAATTTTCGTTTTCCTCAGTTCCCACGGTCATGGAGTAGCTGGCACCCCAGCCGGCTCCGCGTACCGAGCTGTTGGTCGACCAGATGAGCATCATTTTTCCGCTGCCGGAGGTGACGTTGGGAGGCAGGCTGCTGCCTGAGAATGTGCCGAGCAGGGCGCCGGAGTTCAGGTCATAAACCTGCAGTTTGTCGGCGTCGGTTTCGGTATTGAAGGCATTGAAGGTCACTGTAACGGTTGCAGCATTGTCGGGCTGTATTTTCCATTTGCAGTTGCTGGCGTTGCGGTAGCTGAACCGCTCGCTGCCATCTGTAAAATCGCCGGTAGGTGCAGTAAATATTGTCGTTGAGGCACAGAAGGGAATTACCGAACCTGTAAAGTTGGCTAGCCAGCCCGGAGCTGTGCCCGATCCGTTTGAGTTAAAGGTTACGAAAAGGTTCGAACCGGTCGAGATTGTTGCCGGGGGAAGACTTGAGCCTGTATAGGTCCCTAGAAGCGTGGCAGAGGCATTGGCACCGTCGTATATTTTTACCTCATCTCCGGTAGCTAAATTGAAACGTTCAAAGTTGAGGGTGATCGTTGAAATACTGTCGTCGGGAGCGATGAGCCAGCTGCAGTTGGCGCTGTTCTGGTAATCGGCCAGGGGACCGCTGCCATCTTCAATTGTGCCAAAGTCGTACGTCGAAACGTTTGTATTACCGGTACAGTACGTCGGATATTGGGAGGCATCGGGCTGGATGCTGAGCACAGCTCCCTGTCCGTTGTTGAAGGTAGAACCACCGGGATTGAGGTTGTTGAGGGTGAAATAACCGTTGTAGGATCCGCCCCATCCCCAGTTCATGTGGAACTGGTCGCTTCCCTGGTAACCATCGCATACCCATGCATGTCCGCCATCGGGACCCGATCCGGAATAGATCAGCGGGCGTTTTGCGTCAAGGTCGCCGCGAAGGGTGGTCTGCCAGGTGCTCAGGCTTGATGAACGGTCCATGTAGTATACCGAGTTGGCATATTTGAAATAATTCCTCATGGCGGGAGGCACTTTGGTCATGTAGGCACCCGATCCGCCGGGAGCGTAATGCATATCGACAGCAACCCCGGCCTGGTAGGAGACAAGGGCGGCAGGATCACACTCTTTGGTAGGCTGGTTCGACATTCCGTTCCAGTCGTAGGTTGTATTGCCGAAATCGGCACACTGGGGGCCATAGGCGCCCGGCTGTGGAAAGATGCAATGCTGTCCCTGCCCTGTGTTCGGATAGCGCCAGTAATACATGATCTGTACCATCGAGGTGGCAACGCAACCAACAGGTACACGGCCGTTATATGAGCCTCCTGCGCCATCGTCTTTCGGGCACATTGCATTGTAAGGAAAATCCTGGTTCCAGGAGGTGCTGATCAGCGGGGCAACATCCATAACTGTGCCCGGGCTATCGGGAAGCAAAAGTTCACTCACCGAATATTTTTCCCAGGTTGTAGTGATATAGTTATCGGGCTGCAGGTTTCCTGAAATGACGAAGCTGATCTCATCCTTGTACTTGTTGAACCAATAACTGACCACATCCGGAATATTTTCGGGCGAATAGGTGCTTTCGAAAGAATAACCGAGTACGGGATAGCAGGCATCGTCGGCCGCGATCATTATAAACCCGCTGTTGTTGATGTTGAAAACATAGTAAAGCGGGGTTCCGTTTTTCTGTTCGGTATATTCACTGGTTATTTTGAGGGAGGTGAAAGGGAGCGCATCGTGGATGTTGATGCGTTCGAAATAGAAATTCGTTCCGACGAGTCTGGCCTCTTTGATTTCGACCTTTTTCGCCATTGCACTGAAGGTGACCAGCAGCATGAGAACTGC
>CAYHCQ010000062.1:0-19867 GCA_964355115.1 uncultured Prolixibacteraceae bacterium
GAAACTATGTAAACCTTACGCTTGTAGTCTGACATGCTAAACCCCCCAGTGAATTTTCCAGCCGGTATAGAACTCCGGGGAGTTAAGCAACAGTTCACCTTGCTGGGTCAGGAATACCTGGATGGAAGAACCGGTAGCAGAGACCTCCATGTCCGATTTGCGATAGATGGTATATTCAAACACGATTTTTGCGGCTTCTGTCGGCAAATAGCGGGTTTCAACGATTGCCGTATCGCCGTACTCCAGCGGCCGCTTGTAATCGCAACTGATTTTCACGAGGGGAATCATCACATCGTGCTTATAAACATCAAGATAGCCCAGGTTGTATTTCAAACCGAATGATTCGCGGCCATCCTCAAAATACTTAAGGTAATTCCCGTGCCATACAATACGCATCGAGTCTACCTCGCTGAATCTGACAATGATTTCTTTGCGGTCGGTAAGGATTTTGCTCATGAGCCGATATGCGGGTTAATTTTACGGTAGATGGCAGCAACGCCCATGGTGACAATAAAGAACCCAACGAGTTTGCATATCGCAGGCAGAATGTCCATGACAGTTCCATCACGGAGGAATATTGTAAGAAATCCTTCGTGCGCCCAGTTTAATGGAGACAACTCCGCCACCTTTATCATAGCATGAGGAAAAAAGTAGATGGGAACCCACAACCCGCCAATAGCGGCAAGGATTACAATGGAAACAGATCCGAATGCCGAAGCCTGCTGATGAGTATTCGACACAGTCCCGATCATAATTCCATAACCCAGCGCTGCAACACTTGAAGCAAGGGCCATTATGGTCAGAGAAAAATAGTGATTACTCAGGCTCAGCGCCGGCAAATCAAACAAGGGAAGCATGTAAATACCGGCAAGCACCATGAGAATAAACTGAACAAAACAAACAATCAGGTAAACACCCACCTTTGCCATGAAAACCGTAAAGTATGATACCGGGAGTGTATAAAGTCGTATGACACTTCCTTCTTCACGTTCCTTGATGAGGCTGCTCGAAAGAGGAATTACAATAAAAAACATGGCAAAAATAGCCCAGGAGGGCACATTATGCTGGGTTGATGTGGCAATTACAGGTTCTGTCTCTCCCGAGGGATATTCTTCGGTAAAATATACGGCCTCCCGGAACTCTTTGAAACTGGAGAGGTACTGGGGGAACATCTTTTTCAACTCGTCGTTGAAAGTCTGAAAAATCATGTTTGATTCCATTTTCAGACTGTACTCTTTCATGGAGCTAAGAAAAGCAGCTTTGAAAGTACCTCTGATGGCGGGATCAAAGTAAATGATAACATTTACAGAATCATTGTTCTGCATGCCGAAGAAAGGATTTCCGACGGGCATCATGATACCCGACATGATCTGCGTGATCATAGACTGAACTTTTCGTTCAATCACCTTCGAGGCTCCTTTTGGTATAATTACACCGATCTGGTATTCGCCGGTCCTCACTTTGTTCCTGGCAATTTCACGAGTCAGGGTATCGGAGTCAATCTTTTGAAGAACAACAAACATCCTGGAATCCTTCAGCCCTTTTTCAATTAGTATAGGCAGATTCCCGGTGTCTTCATTTACATAAAGAACAGTGATTTTCGGTTCCTTCGCCACCGAATTCCATCCGAACTCCTGAACAAGGGACAGAATGACAAGCATGACCATAGGCATCAGAAAAAGCAGGATGATGCCCGGAATGTCGCGAACGAGGATCAGCCACTCTTTACGAAATGCAGAGAAAAATTTAAACATATCAGTCCCTCAGATCTTTTCCCGTAAGGTGGATGAATATATTCTCAAGATTTTTAAATTCCGGATGCTCTGCAACGAGTTCCTTGGGATTTCCCAGGGAGATAATGTTACCCCGATCGATAATAGCCACCCTGGAACAGAGATTTTCCGCCTCTTCCATATAATGCGATGTATATATGATGGTAGTTCCCTTCTTGTTGATTGCCTTCAGATAACTCAAGATCTCAAGACGCGACTGAACATCAATGCCGACTGTGGGCTCATCAAGAAAAATAATTTTCGGATCATGAAGCAATCCCGCGATCAGGTTCACCCTGCGTTTCATCCCTCCTGAGAATTTTGAAACGATCTTACCCGCATGCCGCTCCAAACTGAACTCTTCGAGGTAACCATCAATTTTCTCCTTGAGCACCTTACCACGCAATCCATACATGTTTCCGAAAAAGGTCAGGTTTTCGCGTGCAGTAAGAGTAGGATAGAGGGCGATATCCTGAGGTACAACGCCAATTATCTGCTTGATCTTGTTAATGTCCGCATGAATATCCAGTCCATCGATCTGCACGCTTCCCTTCGTAGGAGGAAAAAGACCGCACAAAATCGAAATGGTTGTGGTTTTTCCGGCTCCGTTCGGTCCAAGTAATCCGAATATCTCGTTCTTGTAGATATCCAGCGAGATTGCATTGATTGCAGGCTCGTCGCTGCCTTTATAGCGCTTCGTTAACTCCCGGATTTCAATGATTGGACGATCGGACATCTAAAGTTTGATTTTTGCGAGTTTTTTATAGACATGTTGTTCACTTTCAGCTATATCGAGCATCATGTCGCCAAGTTTTCCGTAATCCTCCTCCGGTTTCGATCTGTTTTTGCAGTTACGTGCCCCTGTGTAGGTGAATTCCCTCCATTTGTTGGCGGTCTTTCCCATCATATCTGCAGCTTCAAGCACATCGGCATTGTTGTACATTTCGCCGACCTCTTTCAGGAAGGAGCCGTAAATATACCGGAAACCAGCGCCTCCTGTGCCAAAATCTTCAGCCATCCTGAGGACCTGTCCGAGGTAAAACGAAGATTTTTCGTTGCCGTGTTTCCGCGGCCATTTTTTCATATCGCGTGCCATCCAGCGGATCCCTTTTACTCCGATCAGCGGGAAAGGTATCCCGATCATCTCATACACGGTCTTCTTTATGCCCTGGGCAATGGCAGGTTTAAGGTCGATATCGCTGTTGATCCTGCCATGTATCCAGTACATCTTACCTTCAGGAGCAAAGGGACCCTTGGCATACCTGACACGAACCAGGTCGTCATAACTGATCACCTGGGGATGCTCCATTACGGTATCGCTGACATGGTACATATTGTCCTCTTTGCCGAAGATCACCATGTTGTGCATGTTGTAGTGCATCCGGTATTCAGGAGGAAAAAAGGTGAGCTGAAATACGCCGACCTGCACACCGGTGGGCAATCCCTTCTCCAGGTTGCGGTCGAGGGCATCCATGGCCTCCTTTGGGTCCTTGAACTTCTTAACAACAGTGGAATCTATACCAAGGTACGCCGTTGACCGCTTGAAGACAGTGTTAGGCAGATTCCTGAACGACATCATGGGAGCGTACTGCACCTTCAGAAAGGGAATATAGCTGAAATACAATCCGTTTCCGATGCCGAATGCCATCGGTTCTGAAATGTCGAGACCATTGAATTTGAAAAGGTTGGAAGTTGCTCCGCTCTCGCAGTGACCAGCCTGACGGTGCATATAGTCGATGATTATTTTCTTTGATTCCATAGGATTTGACTGAGTTATTCCACTTTCTTAAGCTCTTCAATGCTGATATTGAATGCTTTGGCATACTTCCCCAGGGTTTTTTCATTGAGGCGCTGAAATGCTTTCGGCCTGAAATGCCATTTCACCCTGAGGAGTGAGATGCCTGCCATCATGGAGAGACCCAAAGTGTCGAGCAGGTTCTTTTCCATGTGGTAGACTATCGGACTCACCTTCCCGGCAAGAACCCGCTGACGGGCATCTTCAATCCGCTCCTTGAACAGATCCCACGCCTGCTGCAGGATCACTCTGTCGGCTTCGCCATGAAAGCCGACAGATTTTTCGAAATTGCCCTCTTTATAGGAGGAGTATATTAATTCACGGTACTGGCCGTAATCTTTATTTTTATAAACAGGATTCTGATTGTCTTCCATAATTCAACGGCTTTCAATGGTAAATGACCTGATTAACAACCCGCGAAGGTAAAGAAAAATTAAGCGCAGAAAAGTGAAATATTTCAACCCTTGATCCTGGCCAGCTTTTTAAATATCCTCTGTTCATTATCAGCACACTCAAGCAGCATGTCGGCCAGGTAATCGTACGACTCCTCCGGCTTTCCCCTCTTCTTACAATTGCGCGACCCTTTGTATGAAAACTCCCTCCATTTGTTGGCATTTTCGCCCATTTCGAATGATACCTCCCTGAGCCACTCCTGTTTCAGTACATCTGCTGCCTCATTCAGGAATGCTCCATATATAAAGCGAAAGCCTGCTCCTGCAGTGCCAACTTCCTCCTCCATGCGCAGAACCTGGCCCAGGTAATAGGAGGCCTTTTCCGGCCCTAGTTTCTTCTCCCATTTGCGCATTGATTTGGCCAGGTACCTGATGCCCTTGGCTCCGACCAGGGGAAAGGGGATTCCTACCATATTGTTGGCAGTCTTGCGGATCCCGCTGATAATGGCTGGCCTGATGTCGATGTCCTTTGGAACATAGGTCGGATAGTACATCCGGCCCTCCGGTGCAAAAACACCCTTGGCATACCGTACACGCATGAGATCTTCATAAGAAATCTCTGCCAAACGGTCCATCACGGTGTCACTGATAAAATAGGTGCCGTTGTCGTACCCGTATACAACCATGTTGTGCATGTTATAGTGCATCCGGTATTCAGGAGGGAAGAAGGGGAGATGGAACGTTCCGACCTGCAGACCCACCGGAATGCCCTGGTCGAGCACTTCGTTCAGCTTGTCCATCGAATCCTTAGGTTTCTTGAATCTGTGAACCTGTGTTTTTATTCCCAGCTGCTTTGTCGCCCGTTCAAAAATCTGTCCTGGCCAAACCCTGAAAGAGGTGGTTGGGGCATGTTGCATCTTCATGAATGGAAGGTAGCTGAAGAACAAGCCAGCACCGATCCCGAAAACCATCGGCTCGCTCAATTCAAATTTATTGTGATGCAAGAGATTGGAAGTCACACCATTTTCACAATGTCCGGCCTGCCTGTGTTCAAATTCTATTTTTACCATCTATCAGTTTATAAAGGGTTAGTTTTTCAAATATTCAAGACTGGTCAACTGTTCAACCGTCACCTCAAAGATATCAGCATACTTTTTCAGTATTTTCTGGCTGAGTTTGTTAAACACCCTCGGTTTCAGGTGCCGTTTTACCCGCCATGCGCCAATCTCCATGTAGGCAGCAAGCATAGGGACCTCAAGAAGCTGCTTCTCCATATAGAAGGCAATCGGGCTCTGAAAGCCCGCAAGCACCTTTTGCCTAACCTCGTCAAGCCTCATCTCCGCCGCGTCCCAGCTTTGTTTGATAATTACCTGGTTGCTGTCGTTCTGGTAATCATTGGCCCGGGTAAATCCCTTCTCCTTGTCAAAATGGTAAAAGATTTCCCGGTTATAGGTGTAATATTTTTCAGCGTTGGGCTCTCCGTCGGGAGATACAATATCTTTTTCGCTCATGTTCATTGTTTTTATAGTGAATTACCTCCTTGTGGCTTTAATAAAAATATCTTTAGCTCACACTCAGCCATCAACTGGGTGGCGAGGTAAACTTTGCCCTGCACAACGGTGGCATCAAAGACCTCATGTTCGACCGTCACGGTGGTCGTGATCTCATCGCCAACCTTGGGAAAGGCATGAATCTTCAGGTTCCTGATCCCGCCGATGAAGCCTATTGGAGGCTCTCCGCCGGCAATTCCCGGTTTCGATCCCACCCCGGCTGCAGCCGTTTGCGCCATGTTCTCTATCAACCCGGGTTCACGGAATTCTCCGTTCTCACAGAAGACATTGTCCTCACAGATAAGGAAAGTGGTCACGGTGGTTTTATCCACCACCTCAACCAGCCGGTCGACCATAATCATCGGCGGCTTCTGGGGTATATTTAAGTTTTCAGATGGTGCCATAAAGATCCTTTTCGGTTACGCTGGCGCAGGCGATTCATTGCCGTTGCGACATCCTCGTCGGGAAAAACCCATCTGCGGCCCGACAGCTCAGCACGCTCCTTAAGGGTTTCATATTTAATATCAGGAGCAATATAATATACCGGTTCCAGCATGTTCTCATCAGCAGTAAGGTAACCCTCCCTGAGTGCCTTGCGGTACAATTCGGTACCGGGATAGATGCGCATGCCGACAAAAGGAAAAAACACCGTGTTCTCAATGCGTTTTGAATTCTCAAAGCTTTCGTTGATCGTCGCCTCAGTTTCACCGTATCCGCCGATGATCATGAAATGGCAGAAGTAGACTCCAGCCTGGTTGCAGTAATCAGAAATCTTCACCACTTCCTCAACATTAAAATGCTTACCGTAGTTCTTGAGCGTAGTGTCCGACAACGATTCGGTCCCGAATTCTATATGGGTGAGGCCCGCAGCAGCGTACAACTTCAGCTGTTCAAGGGTAAGGTTATGGGGTGAGAAATAGGCGCCCCATTTTAGCGGCAACTTCGCTGAAATCAGCTTTTTAGCCAGTTTTTCGTTAAAGGTGTTGCTGATGTTGAACACCGAATCTGTAAAAAAAAGGTAATCAATCTTATACTTTTCGTAGAGTTCGGTAAGTGTATGAATGATGCTGTCGGGGTCAAGCGTACGCACATGGTGTCCTTCGATGAGCGGGTAGGTACAGTAAATACAATTATAGGGACAGCCCCGTTTCGTCTGCACGTTCACCATTCCGGCCTTGGACCAGTAAAACCCGATCAGGTCGGGATCGAAACTAAGATCCGGAGTCTTCAGGAAGGAATTGCGGCTGTTGACAATGACCTTACCCTCTTTGCGATAAACAAGTCCTTCAATGGAAAGGTCGGCGGTCCCATTGTCGAGACTTACAAGCAGGCGGTAAAGACTCTCTTCACCTTCGCCCTGAACGCCAAAATCGGGAGCCAGTAAATCATAGAGTTCAACCGGATAAATGGAAAAGGCGGAGCCACCTATGATCAGCGGAGTGGTAAGTGATACCCTTACAATATCAGTGATCGCTTTATATCCGTGTATAAAGCTCTCCTGTGTATAAAAATTCACATCATCGATATTCCTTAGTGACAGCGCTGTATAATCAGGTTGAAATATCTGGAGATACTCCCTGAATGAATCCGTTGTACCTGCATTGAAATCAAAAATCCGGATGTCGTAGCCGGGCAGACGGTTCTGCAGGTAGGTAAAGAGGTACGAAACACCAAGCGGGTAAACCGGGTAGGGGTTTGCGTAAGTGTTGGCCGAAACGAAAAGCAACTTTTTCCTCTCCATCAGTTTCCCTGTTGCGACGCTGGAGATTGGTGCATATTCCAGAAGTCGTAGTAATTAAACCACTGCAGCGGGTATTTTGCCACCATCTCTTCAAGTTTATGAACGTAAACTTTAACCGCTTCGCCCAGATTATGATCCCTTATGGCAAGGTTTCTCGAATATTCAATATTCATTAACGGGGTAGCGTAAAAATGGTAATGGGAACGGCTCTCCTTCAGAGCAAACACATACGAAACCGGCACCTTGAATTTAGCCGCCATATTTACCGGTCCGATTGGAAATTGAGCTGGTTTACCTAAAAAATCAAGGGTTACTGTTTTATTTCCTTCAATAAACCTGTCGCCGTGCATGGCAATTATCTCTTTATTCTCAAGTGCCTGTTTGATCTCAAGCAGATGTGAAAAGTTGTCGCGGATAACTATAAAATTCACGTTACGGTTGGTCAGCACATCCGAAAGATAACCCTTGATCTGCCTATGCTCGGCATCGAACAGGATGATGTTGATCCTCTTTCCGAGCCTGTTGAGCAGTTGCCCGGCAATCTCCCAGTTGCCGATATGTGCACTGATCAGCAGTCCGCCATTATCCATCTGCCGCAGATACTCCTCGCCCTCAAAATCAAAGGTAAATTTTGCCTGAAAGCCGGCCAGCATGGCAACCTTGTCGAGCAGTATCTGTCCGAAAAGGTAGTAGTTCCGGTATATGCTCACCAGGGACCTTCCCTGTGAATACTTAAGAATAACATGAAAATAGCGATACACCCAACTGAAGGCTCTGCCGGATGTGAATACAAACCAGGTGACAACAAAATAAAGGAGAAAGTAAGCAAAGGAAATCCCCATGTGGCGCAACGTCCACACGAAAATTTTATACCCCAATACCCCTCCGCGGGTTTTGCCTTTCCATGACGACATCAGGATTAATTTGGATGAACACGATTGATTATATAGTTGTAGAAATCCTGAAGTGTCTTCACCTCGGCCATCTCTTCGGCCTTCATTTTAAAACCAAAATTATTCTCGATGATCACAAAAAGATCTACAAAATCGAGGCTGTCGATTCCAAGATCCTTTTTCATCTCAGCCGAAGGATTCAAGATTTCCACGTCAATTTCTATCTCTTCTACCAGGAGGCTGTTGATCTTCCTGATAATCTCTTCATTTTGTATCATTGCGTTCCATTAGCTGGATGCAAAAATAGTATTTTTTTGAGATAATTCGATAGCGTTCTAAATAACACGCCTGATAATGAGGGAAGAGTTTGTTCCGCCAAACCCAAATGAGTTGGAGAGGAAGGAACGGATATCAGCGGGGGTTGTCTTTGTGGCGATATTGAGGCTGGCTGTTGATTCGTCGGGGTGGTCGAGGTTTATGCTTGGGGCTACGAACGAATCGTTCATCATGATGGTTGAGTAGACTACCTCACTCGCACCGCCCATCCACATTTCGTGGCCTGTCATCGATTTGGTGCTGCTTATCAGCGGGTGATCGGCCCCGAAAACGGTTATGATGGATTTGGCCTCATTGCTGTCGCCCAGCGGGGTGGAGGTTGCGTGGGCATTGATATAATCGATCTCTGAAGACCGGATGTCAGCATCTTTAATGGCTTTCTGCATCGCCCTTACCGGTCCCTCGACGTTGGGCATGGAGATGTGTTCTCCATTGGAAGAGAATCCATAGCCAATAACTTCGCCATAAATTTTCGCACCACGTTTCATGGCAGATTCGTAGCTTTCAAGGATAACGGTTGCTGCTCCACCGCTGGGTACAAGTCCGTCGCGGTCGCGGTCGAACGGGCGTGAGGCCTTTTCCGGTTCCGACTCACGGATGGAAAAGGCATTAAGGGCATCAAAACTGGCTGTGGATTCGGGATTGATCTCCTGGGCCCCTCCACAGATTATCATCTCCTGCAACCCCTGTTTAATCAGGAGGTAACCTATACCAATGGCATGGGATCCACTGGCGCAGGCTCCGCTCAGGGTAAAATTGACCCCCTTGAGCCGGAAAATCACAGAAAGGTTCATCGAAACTGTCGAGTTCATGGACTGGAAGATATAACCCGACCCGATCATCATGGTATCCTTCTTCTCCCGCAGGATATCAACCGATTCCACCACCGGAACGGCGGAACTGTCGTTTCCGAAAAGGATGCCAACTTCATTGCCATCAAGGTATTGCTGGTCTATTCCGGCAGTTTTCAAAGCTTCAAGCGTGGAGATATAGGCATATTCTCCCTGAACAGGCAATCCTATCCGCATACGCCGGTCGAGCACCCCTTTAAGCACAGGACGTTCAACCATGCCCGTAAGTGCAGAACGGAAACCCATCTCCTTTCGTTTCTGATCAAAGATGATCCCCGACTTTCCCCTGATCAGAGATTCTTTAACTTCCGCTAGGTTCTTCCCTATCACGGAATAAATGCCCATGCCTGTGATTACGACGCGCATAATTAAGTATACAGCCCCCCGTTTACATTGATCACTGTCCCCGTAACATACGATGCTTTTTCTGATGCCAGAAAAGCTACCGCTTCTGCTACCTCTTCGGGTTTTCCAAACCTTCCCATCGGGATCATGACCTTAAGCTGAGCCTCATCGAGGTCTTTGGTCATGTCGGTCTGAATAAAACCAGGAGCCACGGCATTAACTGTTACATTTTTCTTGGCAACCTCTTGAGCCATGGCCTTAGTGGCTCCGATAACCCCGGCCTTGGCAGCTGAATAATTTGCCTGTCCGGGTAAACCTTTGATCCCTGAAAGAGACACTATATTGATAATACGACCGAACCGTTTCAGCAGCATCTCCTTGATAACCATCCGCGTTACGTATAGAAAGCTGTTGAGGTTGGTGTTGATGACATCATGCCACTCCTCATTCTTCATCCACATCACCAGGGCATCCTTCCGGATACCGGCGTTGTTTACCAGCACCGAGATGTAAGCGCCCTCGTTCCGGGCAATCCAATCTCCCAGTGCCAGGTCAACCTGCTCCTGGACAGAAACATCAAATTTCATCAGTTCCCCATCGGAACCCTTCTCCCTGACCATCTCCAGTGTTTTCTGAGCCTCTGCCCCGTTGGATTGAAAGTTGATGAGGATATAGTAACCCATTTCGGCCAGCCTGACAGAAACCGCCCTGCCAATTCCTCTCGATCCTCCTGTAACCAGTGCATATTTCATATCAGTCGCAAATGGGAAATTGGGGTTTATGTTCGGATATGTATTTACGGATGTTCCGGATATCCTGATATTTTGTAGTGTCCTCGGTGAACTTCGGGACTATCCTGCGAAGTTCCTCAAATTTTTTGCGGGAATAGACCGACAACTTTGGTTTGAACTTAAGGTAATCAATGGCCTGCAGAATGGTGATCATGTGAATCGCCATCACATGATAGGTGTTGTCGATCACCCTTTTGGTCATCAGTGCAGCGTTGGTACCCATGCTAACTATATCCTGGTTGTCGTTGTTGTTGGTGATGCTGTGAATGTACATAGGAAAGGAGAGGGTCTGGTTTTCAGCCACATTACTCACAGCAGTAAACTGAACGCCCTGCATACCAAGGTTTAGTCCGAGTTTGCCAAGGTTCACAAAAGGTGGAAGTTTCTGGTTCAGCTTGTCGTTCATCAGGTAATTAAGTTGCCTCTCTGCAAGCATTGAGAGTTTGGTAATAGCGATCTTCAGTTTATCCATCTCAAGGGCCACATAGTCGCCATGAAAGTTGCCGCCGTGATAAACGTTTTTCGAATCAGAATCGATGATGGGGTTGTCGTTGGTGGAATTCACCTCATTAACAAGCACCCTTTCAGCATTGAGGATGGTTTCGAGCACCGGGCCAAGAACCTGAGGAACACAGCGGAGTGAATAATATTCCTGAACCTTGTGGGTAAATATTTCAACCTGTTCTGTTTTGCCATTGTAAAGATGGTCGGCACGGCGGCGTATCAGTTTGCTGTCGCGCAGAATACTTCTCATCAGCATGGCTACCTGATTCTGTCCGAAATGGCACTTCACCCGATTTAGTCCGTCAGAGAAATGATCATCGTAGGATTCCACAATTTCATTTATCATAGAGGAGGCAAGTACACACCAGTCGAAGAGATTTTTAGCGTGAACGATGTTGATCATCCCGATACCGGTCATGGCCGATGTTCCGTTGATCAGCGATAGTCCCTCCCGGATATGCATCCCTATTGGCTTAATTCCCTCCTTCTCAAAAACCCTGGCGGTCGACTGAAGCTTCCCATGGTAAAAAACTTCGCCCTCCCCGATGAGGTTGAGTGCAAGGTGTGCCAGCTGAACAAGATCTCCGCTGGCACCAACACCTCCATGCTCGGGGATGAAGGGATTGATGTTACGGTTGATCAACTCCCTGAGCAGTTCAACCACTTCAACATGGATTCCGGACTTGGCCTGCATGAGTGTGTTCAATCGCGCCAGCATCGTGGCTTTGGCATATATTTCAGTAAGCGGTTCCCCACAACCGGAACTGTGGCTGCGGATAAGGTTGTACTGAAGCTGGGTTTCGTGGGTTTTGCTTATTTTGTACTGCGCCATGGGGCCCAGTCCGGTATTGATGCCATAGATAACCTTCCCTTTGGCAAATTCCTTCAGAAAATCATAGTTCGCCTTGACTTTCTTAACCGCCAGAACATCAAGTTCTATCTTCTCCCCAAGAAACAGTATTTTGTAAAAATCATCGGATGTTATCTTCTGTGTCCCTACGCTTATCATCGTTTCGTCTTATTTCCCGCCAAGTAGTTTGCTTCCGTGCAATTAAGTGTGCAAAGGTAAAAAGTTTTTTCATACACTTTCGTTTTTAGCCCTGTCAAAAAAAGCAATGTGGATTCTTCTTTGCAGAATTTAAAATAAATTGTATTTTTGCACTCCCAATTGGCTCTGTAGCTCAACTGAATAGAGCATCTGACTACGGATCAGAAGGTTACAGGTTTGAATCCTGTCAGAGTCACCACCAAATCAGCCACTTAAAACGTTTCGTTTGAGTGGCTTTTTTTCATTCTTACATACAATCCTCATACAATCGGTTGAAACTGCAAAATAAAGTGAATCATGTATCTTTACAGAAAAATCTGTCCCTATGCAAGACCTTACATTTCAGCATTATCTGCTGGGCCTGTTTGCAGTGGCCAATAATATTCCGGCTATCCCGCTCTATCTGAACCTGATTGACGGACTGTCGCCCGGGGAGCGGAACAAGATCTGCAACATTGCCTCACTCACGGCCTTCCTTACGATGGTAATCGCAATGGTGACAGGGATGGGAATTCTCTCATTTTTCGGTATCAGTGTCAGTGCTTTCCGGATTGCAGGCGGACTTTTACTGCTGGGTACCGGTTTCAGCATGATGAACTCCGTAAAGAAATCGATTGAGGAGGCGGGCGTTAACACCCTCGCAAAGAGCATCTCCACTGCCATCATCCCGATCGCTATTCCGCTTACAACAGGTGCCGGGACCATGTCGACCGTCATCCTCTTCACACAGGATATGAACCATTTCAAATACCTTGAACTGAAACTGTTTCTGGCCATCATCGCGATGTCGCTGATTAACTACCTTGCCTTTAGATACGCCCCGAAACTGGTACAACTTGCAGGGCCCACCGGAATGGATGTGGTAACAAAGATCTTCGGACTCATCACCCTGGCACTCGGTGTGCAGTTCATCCTTACCGGCATCGGCGGTGCATTTCCTGCAATAATGTAGAATACATGGGTCACTTCCTATACTTCAGTGTGCTGTCTGCATTTTTTTCGCCCCATCAATAACATAATTTTGACTTTGATCTATTTTTGTCATATTTTTGGAATGGCAAAGCAATGACTTACTTACCGGAGTACCGGTCAATTAACTTGTCGAGTTTTTTCCGTGTCGTGTGATGAATAAGGAAAGTAAAGAAATGCATGAAAATTTGAAGCTCACCGAGGTCGAGCAGAAGTACAGAATGTTCATTGAATTTGCTGTGGATGCTTTTTTCCAGGGAGACAACCAGGGGAACATTATCACTGTGAATGAAAAGGCATGCCAGCTTACCGGATATACCATGGAGGAGCTGCTCTCGATGAACCTGAGTGAACTTTTCACGAAACAGGCTCTTGAAGCACAACCACTGAGGTATGATCTTTTGCAAACCGGGTCAACCATTAAAACAGAACGTGCACTGGTTTCCAGGGATGGCGTTCAACATATGGTTGAGATGAACTCCAACCTTATGCCCGATGGCACCTACCAGTCTTTTTTCAGGGATATAACAGAGCGAAAAAAAGCAGAAAAGGCACTGATTGAATCGGAGCACAAATACAGGAACCTCCATAACAGCATGATGGATGGGTTCGTCTATGTGAATATGGATGGATTGATTATCGACAGCAATAAATCCTTTCAGCAGATGGTGGGATATACTCCCGATGAACTGGTAAAGCTGACCTACCCTGACCTGACACCACAAAAATGGCATGAATTCGAAAAACGGATTGTCATTGAGCAGATACTCAACGCGGGTCACTCTGATGTTTATCAAAAGGAATATATCCGGAAGGACGGCACTATATTTCCCGTTGAACTGAGAACCTTCCTGACACGTAGCGGAGAGGGTGAAAATGAGGGAATGTGGGCCATCGTGCGTGATATAACGGCAAGAAAACAGGCAGAATTAACAATTCAGGAGTCGGAGGAAAAATTCAGAAGTATCGTGACATCCTCGCCAACAGCAATGTATTTTTATCGGCTTGAAAATGAGGACCGTCTTATACTCACCGGAGCAAACCCTGGAGCCGACCGAATTATTGGCCTCAACCACAATGAATTGTTGGGAAAGACCATTGAGGAGGCTTTTCCAAACCTTGTCAATACTGAAATCCCCGCTATGTACAAGAGGGTGGCCAGTGGGGAAATTGGACACCAGTCTTTCGAAATAGAGTATAAGGATGAAAGATTCTCAGGCTTTTACCAGGTGTTTGTTTTTTGCACCACCCCGGGGGTTATCGCAGTCGATTTTATTGACATATCCGCCCGAAAACACTCGGAGGAGTTGAACCAGCGGAGCGCAGAACAGAAGGAGATCCTGCTCCGTGAAATTCACCACCGGGTAAAAAACAACCTTGCCATAGTAATAAGTCTTCTTAACTTCCAACTGCGTCGGAACGACAACCCTGAACTTGCCAGGATGATCCGGGATATACAGCTTCGCATACGTTCCATGGCGCTTATCCACGAACACCTTTATAAATCCGAAAATCTCGACCGGATACCGCTGGCTTCCTATGTTCAATCGCTCTCTGCTATAATCCTAAGCGCTTTCAGCGGACAAAACATAAAACTCTCCACAAATCTTGATCCCATCGATGTGAGCATCGAAACAGCACTGCCCATCGGACTAATTCTGAATGAGTTGCTCACCAATGCATTCAAATATGCCTTTCCGAAAAACAGCGAGGGAACAATAGAGATCAATCTGCTCAGAGAGGAGGGCGAAAATTGCACTTTGACAGTGAAAGACAATGGGGTAGGACTCCCCGAAAGTTTCTCCCTTGAATCTGAGCTGTCTCTGGGAATGTATATCATCCGGCTTCTGGCGGAACAGCTAGATGGGAGCGTTGAGATCGAAAGAAAGAATGGCACCTCCTTTATCATCAGGTTCAGAAACATCCTTACGAAGCCCAGGGACAAATTCCTACACTGAATCCAAATTTCCACAGAGATTACAACCAACCATTGACTTTCAATGTTTTATGTTGTATATTTACGCCCCCTCAAATCTCCTCATTTATGAAAACAATCATTCCCGTGTTAATTATTATCATGTTTTCTCTCGGCCTTGCAGCACAAACCCAGGATTATCTTCTCAAAAAGGATTTCCAGGTTGAAAAAAAACGGCTGAACGACAACATCAGCAATCTGAAAAAGCTGAATGCAGTGCAGGCAAACAGCATCGACAGTCTCACTGCTCTTAATGCATCCGCACTCGCTGCCCTTCAAATCCAATCCGATAGTCTGAAAAGCCAGTCAGCTTCGCTTATTGATCTGCAATCGAGGAGTGGTAAAAACAAGAAGCAGGCAGATTCTTTTTACTTCTATTTGATCGGCTTGTTGCTCATACTGATCATCCTGTTTTCTCTGGTCCAGGTTACTATAAAACGGACAAAGGCGGCATTAAAACTTGAAATTGCTGACCTTGAGCAGCTATTTTCATCAAGGATTGCTCAGGAGGCAGGTGTTTATGCTTCTGCCATGAAAGCACATCAGGAGGCAGTTTCAGTCGATCTCAGCGAACTTAAGAGCCGGCTTGTGCATGTTACTGCCGGATTTGAATCGAAGCAGAACGAACTCTCCGCTTCGCAGAAAAGTCTGCATGATAAAACAGGTGAAGAGTTTGCCGGGACGTATAAGTCCCTGGCCGCGCTGGAAGGGTCAATCCACAAATCCAATCAGAACTTCGAGGAAGGTATCGGAATTCTCCGGGGTATGATTGAAACAAAGCTGAACGAGATTGATCTTATGATGGCAAAATCAGAACAGAAGAAGCAGGGCTGATTATTACCGGATCAACCGCATCAGCTCGTCTCCGATGCCGATCCTGTAACCTTCGGACAGGTACAGAACCTCACCGCCCGGCTTAATATAGGTGATAACCGGTAGTCTGGTCCCCAGGCTCTTGCTGAGTTTATTGCCAAATGTCTCAGCCGTTCCTTTTCCAGTGATCAGGTAAAAAATCCCGGCGGGCAGTTCACGGCTAAAAGTATTCAGAAACGACGACAACTCCCGGTCCGATGGGAAAAGAAGCAGGATATTGCCATTCCATTCAGAAAGTTCCCGGGCTTTCAATTTGAGATCGGCAACAAAGTGCCTGGTGGGCTCCTTATCGGGTTCCATCCAGGCGATGACAAGCCCTTTTCCGGCCTTGAGTTTCACACTTCCTGACGGTGCAATCTCATTCGCCAACTTGTTAACATCTACCTTTCCGAGAACAGGAAATGCCGTCGCATTCTTTCGGATCGTGATGGTCTGTTCCGTTCTCCTGCCATTCTCAAGGTTGAAGCTGTTAAGGTTAACAAGAACACGGCCCTCCACCCTGTTTCCGGTTACCATAAGATAGTAGCCCGGCGTTAGCTCCAGCTGGCATGGAAATGTTTGCAAGCGCGTATCGGTCTCATAATCGAGCGAACGAAAGAAACCCTTGTCAAACTGTTCCAATGTAAAATGTGTGTGGTATTCAGGCTTGCGGTCGTTTGTGGCGGCCGTATTCAGTACCAGCATAGCCCGGTCATTGTCGGCGGCTGCAGGGTTTTCAAAGAGAACATCGCTCCATCTGTTCGCCGAAAAGAACTGGGGAACCTTTGTTCCGGGTTCAAGTCGTGCCGCAATACCGAAACTTCTGCACAATGCAACAAAAAGAATATCGCGCGAGTGTGGGTCAGCAATTCCCAATTGAAACGAGCCGATAGGTGTCAGCGGCGCCCGTCCGTAATTCGAGACCTTGTCAACCAATATCGATGACTTTATCCATTCGGTGATCATTGCAGGGTTATTCCTCGCCGAATCGACAAATGAGGGGAGGAATTGTGTCTTAAACAACCCCTTAAATGGCCTTAACCACTCATTATCAACCCGTGGTGAAAGAACATTTTCCACAAACCTTTCTCTATTTTTCACTGACTCATCCGAAAACAATGTGTTGCATATGTTGTCGGAAAGAACTTCCGGGGTTATATCGCGCAGGTCTTTTTCCGAAATGGCCGAGAGGAGCGGAAACACCCATGGTTTTTGTTCAGAAGTTGTTCCGGCAATAAAGTCTATGATCTCTCTCCAGTTTCCGCGGCTTTTGGATAAATATGTCCATAGGGTATCCGGATTAACCTTAAGTGTTGCTGCCAGCCGGTATGATTTCACGGAATCGATGAAGGTCGATTCATAGTTTTCTCTGATTTTGTCTTCGAATACGAGGCGTTTTGCATTTTCAGCTTTTGCCGAATCTTGAATTAATACTCCGGTTTGCAGCTCCGAAGGAGGTACAAGGTCGAAAGCATCGCTGTATTCCTTACCGGCAGTAAGGTTCAGCATTATATCCACGGTGTCGTGGATTGCCACGGAAACCTTCCGGTAACCATATTTATCACCTTTGGCCGCCCATACTACCAGATCACCCAACCCCGTAAGCAGCGATGCAAAGCCCTTTTTATCGGTAAAGGTTTTATGAAGCGGATAAAATTCAGCATAATTATATAATTGGAATTCAACTGATGCGCTGTCGACGGGCAGGTTAAGCTCACTCAGAGTCCTCACATATAGCCTCTTTGTCGGGGCATAGTTTGCCAGGATATTAATGCGGGTAAAGAGGGGGTCCTTCACAAGCACATCCTCTGGTCCTTCGTAATCTCCGAAAACATTTGTATTTACAAGCATGGCCCGTTTTGCCGGGGCTGTAAACCAGGCCACATCAAGGGCAGCTTCCGGTTCGCAGGCACCGATATAATGCCACGAACTGTCGACCCAAACCTCAACCCATGCATGGTTATCATCGCTGTGAGCCCAGCGGGGAGTGTAGCATTGCCTGGCAGGGATTCCAACCGAGCGAAGGGCTGCCACAGCAAAGGTTGACTCCTCTCCGCACCGACCATATGCAGTTTTTACAGTGGAGAGGGGAGCAGAAGTCCGACCGTCGGTACCCCGGTAAATGACCTTTTCGTGGCACCAGTGGTTAACCTCCAGTACGGCCTGCTTCATTTCCAAATGTTTTATTCTGTCTTTCAGCTCCATGAAGAAGACCCAGCGCGATGAATCGAGATTTTCGTTGTTGACCCGTATGGGTAGCACAAAATGACGAAACAGGTTTTCTGGTACCTTGTTGCCCCACGAGAAGGTATCCCGTGCCGAAAGGGATGCACGGACATTCTTCAGGTAGAAGACGCCATCATAATCGGCAAGGTCGCTCAGCGGCATATAGGCATACAGGAACTTCAGCGCCTCCTCCTCCGTGCGGCTGATATCCTGATCGAATACACCGAACAACTGGACTGAACGTTTTGCGGCTTCCGCCTTCCGCTTTTCAAACTGAAGTTCCACCTTATGCCGGTAATCTGGGTCAGAGATGAAGTGGCTGTCACGACGGCAGGAGGAGGTCAATACAAGAATAATTAAACAACTAACCCCCAGCAAAATCTTTGATTTTTCAATATTCTTTCTGAACATGGTCAATGCTTTAAATAGGTCACCTCAAACTTATCTTTATTAAACCGAAAATCGCCGCTGCGTTCGCCCGATGACTTCAATTTCAGCGATATATCCTTGCCATCTGCCTTTATGGTCAGGACATCGTTAAAACCATGAAGAATCAACCGGATGGTCGTAAACTTTGATATAAATGATCCTTCAGTTTTGCTAAAAAAAAGCCTGCGGGCGGAGGGATCAAAACTGATGGTACGTTTATAATACTCGCCATTCTCGTATTTGAAGGTGCTTCCGTCATCCTCATAATAGGTGAATGTGCCGGGTTTGTCACCATTATACAGATGCAATTCAAGCACCGGATCAGGCTTCTGAGCAGTATATTGAACGGGGAACTGCATGGGGAGGATGGCGGATGCTTTTACAAATACGGGAAGATTGTTGATTGGGGCATCAACGGTAACTTCACTGTTACCCTTGTAGTATTCACCGGAATTTAGCCTGTACCAACCCCCTTCGGGCAGGTAAACTTTAGCAAACTTTTGATTGCACGAAACAGGGGCCACCAGGAGATTATCACCAAACATATACTGGTTCTGGTAACTCCACCACCAGATTTTTTCGTCGTTGGTATAATCGATTGCCAGCGATCGCGCCACTGGCAACCCTTTTTGAACAGACTGATAAAATGCAGAATAAATGTAAGGGAGGAGTTTGTACCTCAGTGAAATCAGCTCAACAGAAAGATTCTCCGCATCGGCTCCGAATGACCAGGGTTCTTTGGCCTTGGTATCCCATGCCGAGTGGTTACGGAAGAAAGGCGAAAACACACAAAGGTTGAGCCAGCGCTGGTAAAGATCTTTGGATGGATTTCCGATAAATCCGCCAAGATCGGGTCCGGCGAAAGAGATTCCTGAGAGCCCCATGCTGTTTACGATACGGCAGGCGAGGAGCATGTGGTCGTCGGTGGCTTCATTATCGCCTGTCCATACGGCGGAATAACGCTGTATGCCTGCGTATCCCGCCCGGGTCAGCACGAACGGACGTTTCCCGCCAAGGAGCGCTGTGGTGCCTTCGCAGGTAGCCCTGGCCATATTGAGCCCATAAATGTTATGTGCACGGGCGATTGTGCTTTTTTGGCCGTCGTATTCAAACCCCACAATGTTAGGGATATTCTGCCCCCATGCACTGGGCTCATTCATATCGTTCCAGAAGCCTTCAACACCGGGTTCGGTCAGCCTGCTGAAAGAGGCGCCCCACCACTTACGCACAGGTTCTTTCGTGAAATCCGGAAAATGGCATCTGCCGGGCCATACGCTCCCGGTATAATTTTGTCCATCGGGGTACTTTGCGAAATATTCATTTTTAATCCCCTCATCATAAGCGAAGTATCCCTTTTCAATTTTGATGCCGGGGTCGACGATTGTGGCGATGTGGAAA
>CAYHCQ010000063.1:0-19838 GCA_964355115.1 uncultured Prolixibacteraceae bacterium
GTTAAACTCCACACATTCAGTTGGGATGAATCGCAGTTTGGAACATAGTCCAGTTGTCCGTTGTTGTAGGTGTAGCGTGAAAAAAGGTCGGCCCCGCTTCCCGCGATCCCATTCCACAGGTAAAGATAATGGAACATGATGAGCACAAGGTAACCCTGATCAAGGGCGTGGGCAATCTTGTCAGCTTTCGTCAGTCCGTAAAACAGGGTTTGATTCCCACCGAGGATCAGTGAGTCAACCGTGTTGGGAAAGGCATTCACAACACCATTGGCGCTATCGGATTTACAGGATGCATAGTTTTGTTTCCACTGATATTGCATGGGTAGTTGCGTGTAATCGGGATGTTTGTTCGCATTCAGGGGTAAAGAATCGCATAGTTCCATGAAAACATTTCCTGAGTTGGCGGGTTGACCCGTATATGCCACAAACCCTGGATTCCTGAGGAAATTCCATAGATGTCCAAGTACCGGATCCCCCCACAGGTAAAATGGCTGTGGAATACTGTTTTTATCAAGAATAGGATAATTATAGGCTTTAAACAGAGTGTACAATGGGGAGATATGGTTTGTGTTGTTTCCCATGGCATAGCCCAGCATCCCCATGGATGAACAGGTTTCGCAAATTCCGAAGGTGCTCTGGTTGATCGGCCAGTTGTTCGTTGTGTCGTAATAATCGCGGGTCCTTTGCAGCAGATTGGCTCCAACGGTGTATGCCGGCGGGTGGTTTTCTGGAATGGCTGGAACCATAAACGCCCTCCCGGCACCCGACGACAGGCAATCTTCATAGCCTGCCTGTGGAGCGGGAAGGGCCTCTACACTCTTATCCTTGCTGCAACCCGTAAACAGTATCAGTATCCCGGCTGCAAGAGTGAGCTTAATGCCACCCGATGTTATATTTTTCATAACAAGGTTTTTAAAAACACCCTTCCCGGAAATTAATCCGGAGAAGGATGCACTCAAACTGTAAAAACTAACTGCAATATTTTACAGGGTGTTGATATATTCCATGACCTGGGGTACGCGGTTGGGTTTGATCAGGTGAAAATGGTCGACCCACTCCTGCAACGGGAGAGGGCGGTTAACTGAAGCCCCTTCAAACAAACCTGAGCTTTTATCAACCAAGCCGTCGTTTTCGTACAGGGGAAACAACCTGCGGAAGAGGTCAAACCCGGTTTTATCGATGGAGGCATAATAACTCTCTTTCCATACCCAGGTGTTGGTGCCATTGATCATGATCCAGTCTCCGCCCATCCGGCCTTCAATTACATAGTATTTGCTGCGGGCGGCAATGTCGAGGGGATGATGTGAGATATATTGAATATATCCGTCGGAGGGATACATGTTGCGGGGGCCGGGAAAATTAGCAAAACAGAAAAAGTTGATAAGGTCAACAAGTGGCGTGCCAAGGTGAGGTGTGCCAAGGGTAACCAGTTGGGTGATTGCACCACCGCTCACCACATATCCGCGCGATACCAGTCCGCCCATCGAATGTGCTATAAGGATCGGAGGCTGGCTGAACCCCGCCGAATCAACATCATGTTTAAGCTGGCGGCCATTTATTATGATCGAATCTTTCCAGTTGTACTGGTACTCGTAAACATTATGTTTTGCCTTGAATTCAGCGCTCAGGTTCATTACGATGGTATCCCAGTTGGTCATGCTTCCATCCATGCCGTGAACAAAAATTACCGGTGGCCCGGTGGGATTTGCAGCAGACGATACCATCCTGAAAACATGGGGATTCACATGCAGGGAATCCATGCAATGCCAGTCGTCGGTTGCAATAAGACTAGCGCCAAATGTGGCCTGCGTGCCTTGAAGCAAGGCCGGCGTGACAATTCCTGGTATGCTGGCAAATTTTGAGCCGCTCCCCAGAGTCGCAGTAAAACTAAAAGAGTGGACGTTGGTTCCCAGGTCGGCTGTAAGATTGAAAACGCCATTGTTCACTGTTCCTGATACAACACCAGATACAAGGATTCCTGAGTCGTTAAGCTCAATGTCGCCGGCAACCACTCCGTTGATTTGCGTAAAACTCATGTTGTAATACTTATCGGCTGCGCCAAGCAACTGACTTTTCATCATAAGTTCATAATATCCGGTAACATTGCTGTCGACCGTTGTATCATCTGTCTTTTTTTTGCATCCGCTAAAGACCACGGCGATAATTGCGATAATTAAAGTTAAATTTTTCATTTTTCAGGTTTTAATTGATTGATTTATTTGCATTTAATGATTTTATTTTCTGTCTGTTCCATCTCGATTTTTGTGATTATTCCGGTGGATTGTTTATTGAAATATGTTGTAATTGTACAGGTAGACAGCCTGGAGATTCCAGTCCAGGATGAATTTGTGGTACCCTGCCAGTGAGGTCCAGCCTCCAACCCCGGAGTTGTTGTAAAAACTATGCCAAAACACGGTGTTTCCGTTCATCGGGAAGGTCCTGTTGAAATTCCTGATATTCTGCACATCGGAGATCATCAGAATGCCCCAGTACAATTTCCAGTCGTCGTAAAATGCCAGCCGGTTAGCGGGATTGCCTATGCCGATACCGGCCGTCATGTTTCCAACAGGAGTAAAGAATGCCGTCATGTTCCCAAAAAATCCGATGTTGTATTGGCTTTCACCGGGTGGAGGTGTGTATTCGGCACCCATCAGTATGCCATATAAAAACTGATATTCATGATATGTCTGTATACTCTTATCATCAAAAGTTATGTAGTGCATGAATGGGGGTGTTTGTGTTCCTGCCCGGGGCGTCAGGTAGACACTGTCCTTCGGGAGGGCCGTAAGCTGAAAGTAGGGGTTGGGAGTCATGTCATCAAATTGCTGGTATTGCCTGGGAACATAAACAGAACTCCTTGGGCCCATCGACAATCGCTGAAACCCCCAGCTCCAGCGCGATGAGAAAAACCCAAAAGGCATGGTGTTGGAGTCGGTAGGCGCGAGCGTTGCCTTTGCCGGGTCGGGGTGGCGGGGATTATAATATTTAACCGTGACTTTCCCCGTGATGGGCTTTTCGTGGCACCAGGGGAGACTGGGATTTCCCTGATCGCTGATCAGGACGCTGTATCTCCCTCCGCCAATGGCGCCAGAATTGGCTGCCGGATAATAGCACTTATAATGGTTATCGGGTGAAGCGGTCCAGAGTGTTGGATCGGATGACGAAACTGTCCATTTGGTGTAGGGAAAAGTTGAGAGGAATCCCTGGCTGGTTGAGGCAGGAGCGTGTATGCTGCCACTGGTTGGACCTGTGTATGTCACATCGATCGCCAGCGGAGGATTTACCGTTCCATCTGTATAATGAAACGGTGTGATGATGCTTCCGCACAAAGCATCAGGTTTTATTTCACTTGCCTGCTGCAACAATGCACACACGAAACGTGCCCTGCCAAGAACATTATAAAAACTCGTATCCGGAACAATACCGAAGTCGCGATACTCCATGTCACTTACATACCGCGCCTGCTGCCGGTAATCAAAAAGATTTATTATCATATAATTCACTGCATTCAAATAGGCGTTGCACTCGTCGGCCAGCAATCCTGAAAACGTTTGACTGATATATAGCTGGGTAGTGCTACCAGTGGTATCCAGGTAATTCATAGCGTTGGCTAATATGACCAATCCCTGAATCTGGTAATTGATTACCGTGGAAAAATAGTTCTCAAGGAGCATATATGTATTCATGATATTCTGCTCGTTCAGTACCTGTTGATTATTCATATTGGTACTCGGGTTCAGGATAAGGTAATTGGTGTAATCAATGAGACACCCGTCCATCGGCACGTTCGGACAAATTGCATCATGTATCCCCTGGATTTTGTCAGAAATATTGCCACTCCCGGTTGTAACATATGGAACAAACTCAGTATTAAACAAATGATCCAGTTCAGGAAAGGTTAATGAAGATTCTCCCTTCCTGATGAGAACCGCTTCGTCAGCGTAATATTTCAGGGCATTTGGCAAATCAGTCGAAAAGGCTGTCTTGATAGGTGAAATAAATTGAGTCTGGATGGCCAGGTTATCCATATGTTCAATGATCTTGACCTCCGTGAGTTGCAACTGCTGCATTAGCTGGTTCAACTGCTGGCCAAGTTGGGCGATCTGTGCGCTGATTGCATTCAGAGAGGAATCAATTTTATTGAACTGCGCATTATAGTTTGGTTCTGTGGCCGTGTGATAAATATCGAAACCAAGCCCGGCAAGCTCAAGAATTGTACCGAAGGGACCACCGACAAGGCTCGCTTTATCTTTAAAATGGTAGATATTCTGGCCAGCCTGGGCATGAAGGTATGCGGGTATCGAAGAGCCCGTATTAATCTCAAACTGATTGCGTAGTTCAAGCGGCAAATCCTTGATGGGAGTTACTCCCTCCGTGGTTATTGGCGTTGGTTCCTGCGTATCCTCATGCTTCTTGCACGAGATAACAGCAAGAATTATCATCATCATCAGCAGCCCGGCTAATGAAATTCTGATTAAAAGATTTTTCGTTTTCATAAAATTTATTATATATCGTTTTAACCTGTTCATTTCACCTTTCACTATATCGCTGTTTTATTTCGTCAATTCAACAAAGGTCTCCTGTGAACCATACATGGATATTCGCCGGACTTCCGTTCCTGAGAAATCCAACTTTGTCAGATCAATTTTGCGGAGGGTCGGATTTTCGTAGGTTTTGAAGTAGAACTGCCGGTTGGTGAGGTCGCGGAAGGTAACCCACTGGGTTGATTCGTTGGATACAATATTTCCGTTGGCATCTTTATCAACGATAATTCCGAAGGGGA
Organism: uncultured Prolixibacteraceae bacterium; assembly: GCA_964355115.1. Lineage (GTDB taxonomy): Bacteria > Bacteroidota > Bacteroidia > Bacteroidales > FEN-979 > JANXZO01. The sequence continues at coordinate 4,784 of CAYHCQ010000063.1, forward strand.
TGGAAAAGGTGTTGATCACGTGCTGGCATAGGTTGAGGTTGGTAGCGGCATCGGGTTGTTGTGTTACAAACTTTTCGAACATCGCCAGCCTTATAAAACGGCTGGGAGGTGTGTAATCACCAGGTATTCCGAGCATCCCGTCGCCATGGCCGGTTGGACTGAAGGTAAATCCGCCTGCTTTAACCGGAATAGGGTTGGTATTCTCAAACCCGACATATTGGCGCAGGTTGGTATAGTGCCAGGGCAGGGATGGGGCGTTGGTCATGATGCCCAGCGGGTTGTTGTAAATGCTGCAGACCCCCTTGTCGTATTCCACCACAATACAACCACCATTTGCATCGTACACAATAAAGTGAACGGTGACGGGTAGTTTCATCTTCGAGGGGTCGATGTAGAAAAATACCTTCATGCCGGATATTGCCGAACGCACCTCATCAACCGTCGAGAAGTTTCCCAGGGCCCAGTCAGAGAACATAACCTGGGCCAGGGCTTTGCCGCTGTCGGCCGGAGCAACAGTTTGGTACTGCATATCGCTTTCATACCATAGCACACTTACCGAGAGCCCCTTTTCGTTCATCCCATCGCTCACGCCGAAATCCATCCCCATGCTGGCCACCCCCAGGTAACCGTATTTTGTGGCCCATTTGAGCCCCATTTTACTTACCGGCGAGGGACTAAAAAATGGTTTATTCCGGGGAACCACGATCAGGTCGTAGCCCAAATTTGCCCCGAACTCCATAGAGCGGGCCAGGGTAATCGTACCGTCTTTGGCCTTCATGCGGAAGATGGTACAGGCAATCGCCTCTTTTACAGTAACAAGGCCTGTTAATATGAGCAGAAAAATAATCAGTTTGGATTTCATAGGTTCTACAATTAGAGTTTATTATTTTTTCCCCACCGGAAACATCAGGCTGAAACCTGCCTTGAGGTATCCTGAGCCTGCTTCTGCCGGAGCCACGATATTGAAATAGTATCCGATATTGGCCGACATCAATTGTTTGCCAAGCAAAAAGGTTTTCAATACGCCGGCTCCAAACGGGATGGTCCACATTTCGGCTGCAGGTTTATTCCAGTTTGCATAGATCTCGGGCGATGTGGTAATGGCCCATCCGTGACGAAAATTATAGTTAACAAACGGGCAAAGATAAAATTGGTTGATGTCGTCGCTTGAACTGCTTCCGGCATAAGACCACCGGTTTGAAACCAATATCCCGAATACCATTTTAGGGGTTGTAAACAGTCCGACGGCAATGGGGCCTGCTGTCCATTTTCCGGAACTCAGTTCTGTGGGAATTCCGGTAGGGAATGTCAGGTATGGCCCTACTCCCCACATAAAGCTTGTTTTGGATTCGGGCACCACGAACACCTGTAGCTCAATATCTCCCAGTCCTGCTTTATTCATAGGAGCCGGAACAATGGCGAATGGGATTATGCTGCGAAAAATCAGGTTGACATGTTTAAGAAATGGCGAAGGAACCACGGGTTTGAATTGTATGGTTGTCAGTACATTATGATCGGGGCCGAAATTGAACCAGTTATAATCGGCCAGCGGCAGGGAAACCATGGCCGCCACGGGATTCTGCGCTTTTTTTGCAAGATCTTCAAGTTTAACTGCAGGTTTTTCCTGGGCGTAAATTGACAGAAAAAAGATGGTTAGTACGAAAGTGAGAATCAGGTTTATTGTCATGGTTTATTGACTTTTAACGTATCAATAAGAGCATTAAATCTCCGATTTTATGTCACCTACGGCTGTATTGAGCTGAGAAAAACGGCAGAAGGGAAAATGAGCCAGGCCAGCATGGCCTGGCTCATTTCTCAATGAAAACACTCTATTTTGACCAGATGTTATAAGTGCCGTGATAAATAACCTGGGAGTACCATTGAATACTGCAATTATTCTCATTACCTGTTTCGTTTTTATTAGTACCACAAAAACCAACATTAAAATTAATAAGACCTTTTCGGACATTTGAGCTCGTTGTTGCACAATCTGTAGGTTTGTTTAAGCCTTCTGTCACAAGATAATTAAGAAGATTACCGTTTGACCAGCCATTGACCATATCAGTTCCGGCAACATACCATTCCTGAGAGTCTTGCCAATTGAATTGATCTACATTATAATAAAAATAAACGGCAATTATGGTATCACTGATTGTTTCAGGACTGGCAATACCGCGATGTTACCAACGAAAATCGAACTATTCAGGTAAAGGAGAAATGCCCAAATAGATTACCTGTGAACACCAGTACAAATTAAATTGATGAGAATCACTACTGGTTGGGTCACTATCCATCCATTGAAATCCTACGTTAATTGAACATGATTCTCCTTTGATTACATTACTGACAGATCCTGTGTGAGTAGATGAAAACGAATCACTGAAAAACATGATGTCTGAATTTGAAAAATAGTAATTATCTTGCTCAGGTGTTTGACTGAAATCTGTACCTGCCCAAACAGTAAAGTTATCCTCACTGCTTGTACTATAATCAGGAGGATCCGTCTGATAAAAGGTGAACAGTTCGCAGCCTGCAGGTATGGAAACATATTGAAGATCAAGAAATTTTGCCTCAAATACTACACAAGTATATTCTGTTCCCACCATTGGACCTGAATAACCCAAAGAAAATGAATTTGGCAAACCGAAGTTATAACTTAAATTTCCCTCATAGTCATCGCCATCATATACGCCAATACTCGGACTCCATGCATAGGACCACTGTCCATCTGTATTATACAGCGGGTAACTGTTGCAATAAGTAAAGGTATTGAAGTTCTGAAACAGATCACCCCACCACCATATCAGAGGAATATATCCAAATTGCATTGTATGAACAGAATCTTTTGTAGAAGATGCATTTCCATTTTCCGGATTATAATACTGAACCCTATAAGATGCTTTGATAAAAGTTGAGTGAGCCCATGGTGAATTGGAAGCATTATCGTTCCCAATATCGAAGATATAAGTACCTGTCTGCTGATCACCATTCAGCCCAAATTCAAAAATATTCCATAAGTTACTTACCTCACAAACATTTACAGCCCCTAGAATGGTGTTTGGGTACTGGCTTTCGATGCCGTCAGGATATGAATTGTTAACAGTTTGTCCACCGTTTTGGCCAGCAATGGTGAGGCTGGATATAGAGCTGATTGTTCCGTTGAAACCATAGTTATACGGTATTACTATTGATCCACTAACTGGATTATAAGGCAGTCCTAATCCATCCAATATAACATTACCGATAAACCGTGCCCTTGCTTTTGCATCACCTAAACTTTCATCAGGGGCTATTCCCATGGTACAATTCTTAGCATCAAGATTGAATTGGTTAGTGTTTCTGTAATCATACAGGTTTATAAACAGATAGTCGAGCTGGGTATAGAATTCTTTGAGCTCAGCTTGAAACATGGTTTGAAATCCGGGTAACCTGTTTTTCCAGGTAAGTCCTGTAGTATCGCCCCTGTTGTCAATGTTGGCGACAATACACATTCCTTGTATCTGGGAATTAACCATTTGCATAAAAAAGCCTTCAAGTAGTTTGTAAGCATTCATCAAATTGGCCGGATTATTATAAGCTCCGGTGGGAGTTCCGTTATTTAAAATAATCTGCTTAGTAAATACCCTCAGGGCATGTTCATTTATTATCTGGTTAGATATATTATTTATCCAAGTTTCGACAGTTGCGTTGTTGTTGCTAGTGTAATATGCTGATTCATATTCCTGTAAAGTCGTAAGTGAAATAGCAGACGGGTCTTGGCGTTGAATACGAGCCGCCATCGCGGGGAAATACATGAGTGAATATTGGGAAGTTGTATCTGCGTAGAGTGTGTAAATATTTACCATGTAGACATTTACATTCTGTTGTGTGATCCAGTTTTCAATATTAACAATCCCCAACTGCAATTCAGCGGCAATTTCATTCAATTCAGTTTTGATACCTGTAAGCTGGGATTGTATGGCAGTCAATTCTTTATCGATTTTAGCAAACTCCATCTCGGTATGCTCATAATCGTGGATTTCCCACAAGACATCACCAATTTTTTCCAAATCCTCAAAACCACCCATAAGCGACTTGGTTGAACGACTGATAAGATAGCCGGGCAAGGTCTTGTGGTTGGCAATTTCATTGTTGGTTAAAAATTTAGGCGGCTTGCAATCAATTAATGTTGAAAATGGACTAACTGATGGTGTTGGAGGTGGAGCCGGAGGTGTAGGGTCATCTTTTTTCTTGCACGAAATCACAATGAGAACCAGCAGCGACAGCAGAATGCCTGCCGACAAAATTTTTCTGAGTAAGGTTTTTGTTTTCATGGGAATTTGGTTTAAGGTATTTGGTTTGACATTCTCTTAAGTTCTTCAAGCAGCTTCCGGTAAACACTTCCTTCAAGCTTAGCCTTTGTGGCAAATTGGTTCAAAATATCCGTCATATCATTCCTCTCGCCATCAGGGTTGATGCCTGCCGGCACATCCTCGGCGGATGCAGGGATGATATTATTATCCTGGTCATTTAAAGGGGAAGATAGTAGAAAGGAATTGTTGTCGGAATCCATGCTGCAATTATAGCTAATTGCATAGCCGGAATCCTAATTTATGGGTACTGGAAAACTACTGGGAAAGATTTAATACCTGGAAATGGGTACTGGAAAACTACTGCAAGGAATCAATCTAGTGGTGCAATATACAGAATTACAGCGAAATAAGGAAGGATGTAAGATTTTGATCATCTCCCAGGCACAATTTCTTTTTGATCTGGTATTTGGATGACTCAATGGTACGTAAACTCCGGTTCAGCATAAGGGCGATCTCCTTCGCCGACAGGTTGAGCCTTACCATCGCACATATCTTCCGGTCGTTGGTTGTCAGGTCCGGAAAACTCACGCCCAGTTTTATCAGGAACGAGGGGTGCATCTTTTCAAAATATTTCACGAACTCATCCCAGAGATTGTCGTCGGTAGGGTTGTTGAATTCTTCGACCAGGCTTTGTAATATGGGCTGTCCGCTCTTACTGATATAGGGGACAAGCGTGGCCAGTTTTTCGGCAAAGGATGCTTTTTTCTCTGCACTTCCTGCCAGATGAAGGGCTTTGGCCGTGAGTTCCTGACTCATTTTCGCCATGGCTTCCTTTGCTTCGAGCGCTTCTCGTTCTGCCATAATCTTATTGAGATCAAGCTGTTTTCTTTTACGGATAAAGATACTGTAAAGGAAGAAAAGGCTTATCACGGCAGCAAGCGCGAAGGCTGCAAGCATCCACTGGCGGAGCTTGTGAACACGAATATCGGCTTTAAGCAGTTCGTTTTCAGCAGCCTGCTTTTCTGTCTCATAGCGGATATTCAACTCCTCGATGACCTTTGCTTTTTCTGTGGATGACAGGGTATCTTTCAGCGCTGTATAACGTCTGAAAAAATGCAAGGCAAGCTTATTCTGTTGAAGTGTATCATATACCTTACTGAACAGCAGAAAAATCTGGGCCTGCAAACCCGGATCGCTTTCGGAAGCATTCAGTTTTTCGGCCAGGGCGAGGTTGCCGAGCGCCTCATTCCAGCGTGCCTGCTGGTAATTCATGTCGGCCAGGTCGACGTAAGCCGTAGATTCAGCCCAGGTGTTGTGTACCTGACGGATCAATGGAAGCGCCTTGTCATACCAGATGACTGCATTTTGAAAATCACCCTTCTCTTTGTAAAGCTGGGCAAGGTTATTGGTGGCTACTGCCATGCCGAAAATATTTTGATTCTGCTGGTAAAAATTCAGCGCGTTCTTGAAGCATGTCTCTGATTCAGTATAATTTCCGGTCGACTTATACGCAACGCCGAGGTTCACACGGGCATCGGCCATCATCCTTTCATTCTTTTCACCGGTAAAGATCTCCAGCGCTTTGTGATGTGCGGTTAACGACTGATCGAATTTTTTCAGCTGCCCATATACCAGTCCCAGACTCATGTAAACCCTAGCCTGGTGGGTGAGATCATTATTTTTGGTATACCAGCCGAGCGCCTGATGGTAGCAGATCAATGAATTTTCATATGAACCAATCTGCGACCAGGCGATCCCCAGGTTTGTGGTAACCTTGGCCTTACCCTCTTTATCTTTCAGAGAATCATAGATATGTATGCTCTCCTGCAATAAAAGGATGCCCTGTCTGTTTTGCTGCATCATCAGCGTAGGAATGGCTATATCATTCAAAGCATCCGCCTCCAGGCTGCGGTCTCTCATTTCCCGGGCCTGATTTCTCTCCTGGTATGCATATTCGACCGACTTTGCAGGATCAGATGACTTGTAGTACTTCCCCAGTGCCATAAGAGCATCGAATTTTACTTTCCCTGAGGAATTCCTGACGACATTTAGCAAACTGTCGGCTTTATTCTGAGCCGGAATAGCTGTCGTCAGAATTATGCAAATCAATGCTGATATTATGCTGATTCTCAAATGGTAACGGTTTAGCATCAATATCTATTAATAATCTTGTTTACGTAACAAATATTTAACCTAGCTATAAATATTTTCATGCACCGGAATTTATTTTCAGCCTGATCTCTCTCCTGCACTTCATATCACGTGTCACGCGTCACCTGTCACGCGTCACGACTTCATCCAACCAGCCATTTCTTCAGTACTGAAAGCAACTCTTCGGGGCCTATTGGTTTTGCGAGGTAATCGTTGCAACCACTTGTCACCGCATTGCGTATCGAATCCTGGCTTACATAGGCGGTGAGCAGGATGATGGGCAGCCCGGGCCTGAATTTCCTGATCTCACGGGTGGCATCATATCCTGTCTTCAAAGGCATCATGCCATCCATAATGACCATTCGGATCTCAGGGTCTGTCTTGCACCTGTCAACGGCCTCTTCTCCGTTTTCAGCGCGTAGAATATTTAACCCGGTTGAACGGTAAGTTTGTGTTATGTAATCGAAATTGGTATCATCATCCTCTGCAACCAGGATCGTTTGCCCCGTAAATTTTAATTCTTCCACTTGATATATTTTAATTTCGCAATTTCGCTACCTTGTTACCTTGTTACCTTGTTACCTTGTCACCTTGTTACCCTGTCACCTTGTTACCTCCACGCCCCCAGTATCGCTCCGGTCATGGCCAGGTAGGCAATCTGGTAACCGGCATCGATGGCCCACAGTTTAAACGATTTGCGCTGATAAAGCATGTTTATTCCTATCGAGGTCCCAACGAAAAAGAGGCCGATCAGCATTCCGTAAAGCGCACCGGAACAGGCAGAGATTTCACGGCTGGCATGTCCCTGGAGGATAACTGCAAGGCCAAAGTCCATCAGAAGGATCAGTGCAAAACTACTTCCGAAGATCAGGGCCATGTTGGTGTTTTTCATATCCTCCTCTGTGAGACCAACCGCTTTTTGCCATATTTTGCTGAACAACAGCGGACTGTACCATAATGCACCGAGGGCAAAACTAGCGATGGCAGCAATGAGAAGCGCCAGGAAATTAATATTGGAGAGTTCCATATTTGTGAATTTGAATGGTTAATACCAAGATATTGATTCGTCTAAATTATAAAATATTCTGATATTTTCATGTTTGAACGATTTTAAGGTAACCTGGGTTCTGGATTCAATAAAATAATAAAGGCTGAACCGCTCCCGGCTCAGCCTTTATCTCAAAAAATGTAAGGGTTACTTTTTCTTTGCAACCTTTTTGGCAGCAGGCTTTTTCACAGCTGCTTTTTTCACAGCAGGTTTGGCCACAACTTTTCCCTTGTTCTGTTTGATCACAGCCTGGGCTGCAGCCAAACGGGCGATGGGGACGCGGAAAGGCGAGCAGCTCACGTAGTTGAATCCGAGTGAATGGCAGAATTCGACAGAAGCGGGTTCACCGCCATGTTCGCCGCAGATACCGATCTTCAGGTCTTTGCGGGTTGAACGTCCTTTCTCAACAGCCATTTTCATCAGCTGGCCAACACCTTCAAAGTCGATCACCACGAACGGGTCAACCGGGAGGATCTTCTGTTCCACATACTCAGGAACAAATCCGCCGATGTCGTCGCGTGAAAAGCCGAAGGTCATCTGGGTGAGGTCGTTGGTTCCGAACGAGAAGAAGGTTGCCGTTTCCGCGATTTTATCGGCGGTAAGGGCAGCACGCGGAATCTCGATCATGGTTCCTACAAGGTGAGGTATCTCTTTCATCTTGAATTTCTTGCAAACTTCCGCATAGATATTGTCGATGATAACATACTGGTGTTTCAGCTCCTTCTCGGTACAGGTAACAGGGATCATGATCTCGGGGAACACCTTCTTCTTTGCCTTCAGCAGTTCGGCCGTTGCTTCGAAGATGGCGCGAACCTGCATCTCGGTGATCTCTGGGTAGGTGATGCCCAAACGGACGCCACGGTGGCCCATCATCGGGTTGGTTTCGTGCAGCGCATCGGCACGGCGGTTGAACTCCTCAGCGGAAATTTTCAAACTGTCGGCGATCTTTTTACGTGCATCAGGCTGCAGTGGAATAAACTCATGCAACGGCGGATCGAGGGTGCGGATGGTAACAGGGTATCCGTCCATCGCAGCCAATGTCTGCTTAATGTCTTCCTTAACAAAAGGATAGAGTTCGTCGAGTGCTTTGCGACGCTCATCTTCGCTCTTCGAGGCGATCATCTTGCGCAGCAGGAATAGGGGCTTCTCGGCATTTTTTCCATAGAACATATGCTCGGTGCGGAACAGACCAATACCCTCGGCGCCAAAAGCGCGTGCCTTGGCAGCATCTTCGGGGGTGTCGGCGTTGGTACGGATCTTCATGGTGCGAATGGCGTCACAGAGCTTCATGAAGGCTTGGAAATCGGGGTTCTCCTCGGCAGCCTTGATCATGTTCATCTGTCCGTTGTAAATGTAGCCCTTCGAGCCGTTCAGTGCGATAAAATCACCCTCCTGGAGCGTAAGATCACCAACTTTCATGGTTTTCTTAGCAGCTTCGATCTTAAGGCCGCCGGCACCGACGATGCAGCACTTACCCCAGCCGCGGGCTACGAGGGCCGCGTGTGAGGTCATTCCGCCGCGGGCGGTGAGGATTGCCTGAGCCGAACGCATCCCTTCGATATCTTCGGGATTGGTCTCTTCACGCACGAGGATTACGACTTTGCCTTTCTTTGCCCAGGCGACAGCCGCTTCAGAGGTGAAGACGATCTGTCCGGTGGCACCACCGGGACCGGCCGGTAAACCTTTGGCCATCGGTTTCAGTGCCTTTTCTGCCTTAGGATCGAGAATTGGGTGGAGAAGTTCGTCGAGTTGTGAAGGTTCTACGCGCGATACAGCCTCTTCTTTGGTGATGAGCTTTTCGTTGAACATATCTACTGCCATCTTCACAGCGGCAGGGCCATTGCGCTTTCCAACGCGGCACTGGAGCATGTAGAGTTTTCCATCCTGGATGGTGAACTCTATGTCGAGCATGTTGCGGTAATGCTTTTCGAGCGACCGTTCGATTTTATAAAGCTCCTTGTAAACAACCGGCATGGCTGTTTCCAGCGATTTCAGCTTCATGGTGTGCTCGTTCTTGCCGATCTCGTTGATGGGGTTCGGGGTACGGATACCGGCAACCACATCTTCTCCCTGTGCATTGGCCAGCCACTCGCCGTAGAAATAGTTTTCACCGGTAGCCGGGTTACGGGTAAAGGCAACGCCGGTTGCAGAGGTGTCGCCCATGTTGCCGAATACCATCGACTGAACATTCACGGCAGTTCCCCACTCATCGGGGATGCCTTCAAAACGCCGGTAGGAGATGGCACGTTTGCCATTCCAGCTTGAAAAAACTGCGCCGACAGCGCCCCACAGCTGTTCCATGGGATCTTCGGGGAAGGCTTTTCCAAGCGCTTTTTTAACAACTTTTTTATAGATGTCGATAAGGCTCTTCAGGTCTTCTGCCGTAAGGTCGGTATCGTTCTTGCATTTTTTTGCCTCCTTCATCTTGTGAAGTTCACGCTCGAGCTGAACCCGAACACCCATTCCCTCCTTGGTTTCAATGCCGGCAGCTTTTTCCATAACCACATCAGAATACATCTGGATGAGACGACGCTGTGAGTCGTAAACAAAGCGGGGGTTCTTGGTTTTTTTGATCAGCCCTTCGCGGGTGATGTCGTTGAGGCCAACGTTCAGTACCGTTTCCATCATGCCGGGCATGGAGGCGCGTGCTCCGGAACGAACCGAAACCAGCAGGGGGTTATTTTTGTCGCCAAAGATGGCGCCCATCTCTTTTTCAGTTTTTGTCAGACAGTCGGTAACCTGCTTCTTCAGGTCCTTCGGGTAGCTCTTCTTGTTCTTCTGGTAGTAGGTACAAACTTCGGTTGTAATGGTAAAACCGGCAGGAACCGGGAGCCCGATGTTGACCATTTCAGCAAGGTTGGCACCTTTACCGCCGAGGAGGTTCTTCATGTCGGCCTGGCCTTCTGCTTTTTTACCACCGAAATAGTACACGTATTTGTTTTCTTTAGCTTGATTTGCCATGGTTTGCAATAATTTAGTTAATGAAAAATTTAAGGGTGCAAAATTACAAGAAATTTCGCTTCACGCAATTTTTAAAGGGTTTATCTTTTCTGATAGGGAAGGAGGGTAGGAGGGTAGGAGGGTAGGAGGTAACAATATCACGACATGAAATATTTTACCATTTTACATTTTGCCATTTTGCATTTTACCATTTTACATTTGCCTTTGTGCATTCGCTCATTGGACTGGTTTGTATACCGGTGTTAAAATTCAACCTTCCCTATATTCCCCATATTCCAGAGTATCCACTGCTGGCGGCCGAGCAGATAGGAAGTAGGAGAGGAGGGGTTCCACTTCTGAGGGTTGGGGAGGATCGCGGCAATAAGGGCTGCCTGGCCACGCGTGAGTTTTGATGCCGGCGTATCGAAGTAGGTCATGGAGGCCGCGTCGACGCCGTAAATGCCTTTACCGGTTTCAATAACGTTGAGGTAGACCTCCATGATGCGCTCTTTGCCCCACACGAATTCGATGAGCACGGTGAAGTAAACCTCGAGGCCTTTACGAACCCACGATCGCTTTGGCCAGAGAAATACATTCTTTGCGGTTTGCTGTGAGATGGTACTTGCCCCCCTCACCTTTTTGCCCTGCTTTCTTGCATTGTATTCCTTCGCTTTCTCGATGGATTCGAAATCAAATCCAGAGTGTTCGAGGAATAAATTGTCTTCCGAGGCGATTACTGCCAGCGGAAGGTTTGGCGACATCTGATCGAGCGAGACCCACGACTTTTTCATTTTTACCGTCTGACCGTTTCCGGCCTGCTCAAAAAGACGGATCACCATGAGCGGGGTAATGGGCGGATTTACAAATCGGTAGGCGATGACAAACAGGATGGATGACCCGAAATAGATCACCAGGACATAAAGAAATATTTTCCAGACACGATTAAAAAACGTTTTCATTTTATAGTGGTCAGGATGGTGCTGGCTTTTACCTAAGAGGCAAATGCCAAAGGTGTCCCTGGCTATTTCAGCGAACTGATATATTTATTCAGCTCATTTCTTGAGCTGCTACTGTGAAGCGCCTCACCAACATCCTTGTAATTTTCTCTGTCCCAGGTATTGTCATAGGCGAATTTTGCAAAGTTCAGCCTGGTGGATTCATTGTCAAAGGCCTCCATGATAAGTTGTATCTGGGTCGTGGTAAGGCAATTTCCGATGGCGATTTTCTTTGCTGCCGAGAGTTTTGGCGGATCGAAGGGTGGCGCGGTAACCGATACCAGACCTGCAATGAAATCGGCGTCGGACATCGGGTGGGTGCACTCTTTCTTATGTGTGCAGGCTGGTTCGGCCGAATGGTTGTCTTTTTCCACAGCGGGCTGAGGTGCAGCGGCCTCTTTTGTTTTTGCCTCTTCTGCCGGCACATCCGACCATTCTGATGAGGCGGATTGGAGTACAAATGCATTTTTTGCATTGCGCATCACCGAGTAATACATGGTTGAAGAGGGCTTGTTGAAAATGGTTTTACTAACTTCAGGTGAGGGTGTTTCAAAAACCAGTCTGACCTTGCATGTCGGTCCGTGAACCTCATCAACCTGCACACGGGACGCAGGTTCTGCATTATGTTTGTCTCCGTTATAGTACAGGGTGAACTTTTCGCCTTTCGGGGCAAAAACGACCAGCGAATTCCACTGGGCTCCTGCACTCAGGGTAAGTCCTGTAAAGAGTAAAAATGTTAAGCTTCTTATCATTGTTTTCATGACGGAATATTTATGTTAATTTTTTTAATTGATAAAGTTCCCGGACAAAAATAATCAATTTCGGATTTCTTGCGTGAATTCAATAACATGTTGTTTTTAACCACGACTTCTTCTTTGTACCTTTGCGCTCCCCAAACTACCCCGTCTATGAGCAATTTTATCGGAATCCGCCACGAAGATAAGTACAAACAGGAACGAAGGGCTCCCTTAACCCCGAAGCATGTTGCCCGGCTTGTAAAGCTCAAGAAACTTGATATCGTTGTTCAGAGTTCTGATAAGCGGGTGTTTTCGGAGGAGGAATACATTAAAGCCGGAGCGACGATTGCCAAAGATCTGAAAAAATGCTCCGTAATTTTCGGTGTTAAAGAGATGCCGGAATCTTTCTTCGAGCAGGATAAGACCTATGTGTTCTTTGCCCATGTTGTTAAGGGACAACCTTATAATATGAGTATGCTGCGCCGGATGATGGAGCTGAAATGCAACCTTATCGATTACGAAAAGGTCGTTGATGACCAGGGGAAGCGGCTTATTTTTTTCGGTCGATACGCCGGCATGGCAGGGATGATTAATTCGCTGTGGGCACTTGGGCAGCGACTGAAGGAATTTGGTTATAACTCCGACCTTTCCCGTCTTAAGCAGGCTCATCGGTATCACTCGCTGCAGGAGGCCAAAGATGATATTTCCGGCATCGGTCAGTTGATTGCCGAGAACGGGATTCCTCATGAACTGAGGCCTTTCGTGATTGGTTTTACAGGTTATGGAAATTGTTCACAAGGGGCTCAGGAGATCATCGGGTTGCTTCCGGTAAAAGAGATTACTCCCTCTAAACTGCTTGAACTCCACCGCCGTAAAAAACTGCCCGACAACATCGTTTACAAGGTTATATTCAAGGAAGAAGATCTGGTAGAACACGTTGATGGTGATCCCTTCGATCTTCACGATTACTATGCCAACCCGCAGAATTACAGAAGCAAATTCGAAAAATACATTCCCAGCCTCTCCGTGTTTATCAATTGTATCTACTGGGATAAAAGATATCCAAGGTTTGTTACGAAAGCCTTTCTGAAGAAGCTGTTTGCCAAAGGCCAGCCCAGGCTCACCGTGATTGGCGACATCAGCTGCGATGTGGAGGGTTCCGTTGAATGCACACTCAAGCCAACTGAGATAGACGACCCGGTATATGTCTATCATCCGGAAACGGAGCAGATCACCATGGGGCACAAAGGCGATGGTATTGTTGTGATGGCCGTCGATATTCTTCCGGCTGAACTTCCGCGCGATTCGAGCGATGGCTTTGGTGATGTACTTGTAAATTTCGTGAAGGCAATCGCCGATGCCGATTTTGAGGAGCATTTTGATGACCTCGACCTGCCTAAACCGATTAAGAAAGCCCTTATCCTGCATAAAGGCGAACTCACACCAGAGTATAAATACATGGAAGAATTCCTGAAATAATTGATAATTAGCACATTGGCACATCAGCACATTAGCACATTATGAAGAAAGTCCTAATCCTCGGCTCGGGTCTCGTTGCCAGACCAATCATTCAGTACCTGCTCTCCAAAAACTACCCGGTCACCGTGGCCTCCAATACCACCGACCGCTCCGACCAGATGATCGATGGCCATCCCGGCGGAACCTCTGTTTACTGGGAGGCAAGTGATGAAACAGCCCTCGACCAGCTGATTGCGGGTCACGACATAACCGTCAGCCTTTTGCCATACGTTTTTCATGTGATGGTGGCAAAGCATTGTGTGGCCCATAAAAAAAACATGGTGACCACCTCTTATGTCAAACCGGAGATGCGCGACCTCGACCAGGCTGCCCGGGATGCCGGGATTATAATCCTGAATGAAATGGGGCTCGATCCGGGGATCGACCATATGTCGGCAATGCGCATCATCGATAAAGTTCATGAACGCGAAGGCGGGATACTGGAATTCTATTCGATTTGTGGAGCACTCCCCGCGCCAGAAGCAGCAAATAACCCATTCCGGTATAAGTTTTCCTGGAGTCCCAAAGGTGTTGTTCTGGCCGGGAACAACGACGCAATGTTCCTCCGTCACGGTAAAGTAGTCGAACTTCCCACCCGCGATCTCTTTAAAAATCCCTTCCATGTCGATTTTCCTGAGGTCGGAGAGCTTGAAGTCTATCCAAACCGGGATTCTCTGGCTTATAAAGAAATTTACGGCATACCCGAAGCGCAGACGATGTTTCGCGGTACTTTCCGGTATAAAGGGTGGTGCGAAACCCTCGACGCCATAAAGCAACTTAACCTTATTTCCAGCGACAAGTTCGATATGACCGGCATGACCTACGCCGATATGATCCGCCACCAACTCCTTGCTATAAATCCCCAACTCATAACTCTTAACTCATCACTCATAACTCTTAACTCATCACTCATAACTCTTAACTCACCACTCACCACTCAGGTAGCTGACCTCCTGGGACTTCCCGAAGATGCCCACGCCGTGCAGGCAATGAAGTGGCTGGGTCTGTTTGACGAAACCCCGATGAACCGAACGGTCGACTCCACTTTTGAGGTTACTTCCGACCTGATGATCGAAAAGATGACTCTTGGGCAAACCGAGCGCGACATGGTAGTGATGCAGCACACTTTTCTGGCTGCATTTTCCGATGGCCGCAAAGAGGTGATACGCTCTCGTATGCTTGATTTCGGAACCCTGGCAACCGATACCTCCATTGCCCGCACAGTGGCGCTGCCGGCAGCGATAGGAGTTGAGATGATACTCAGCGGAGCGATTACAATAACCGGGGTTCATGTGCCGGTAATTCCAGAAATTTACAACCCGGTTCTGGATCACCTCGAATCGCTGGGCATCAAAATGGTAGAGGAGTACGGAT
>CAYHCQ010000064.1:0-19679 GCA_964355115.1 uncultured Prolixibacteraceae bacterium
CCATGGTGCCGCCATGATGGTGCCGATGGAGGTGATACGGAAGATCGGACTGATGTCGTACATCTTCTTCCTCTACTATGAAGAGGCCGACTGGAGTTTCCGGATCAAACGCGCAGGCTATAAGATATGGTATGTGCACAACTCACTCGTATTCCATAAAGAGTCTGTCTCAACAGGCAAACTCAGCGCCCTGAAGATATATTACCTCACACGAAACCGGCTGGTCTTTATGCGTCGTAATATCTTTGGAAAGGATTTCTTCGTCGGCATCTTTTACCAGCTGCTGGTTGCCATTCCGAAAAATGCGGTAAAATATCTTTTAACAGGCAAATTCAAACTCTTTTATGCTTACTGCAGAGCACTTGGCTGGCATAGCAAAAACTTTTTTAACCATGAAATACATAACAATCCGTACCTTTAACCATATATTTTAAAATCGGGCGATATGATCGTTGAAGCATTGCTGTTCGTTGTTTTTGTAGTGGAGGTAATTTTGTTTCTCTACCTCGCATTCGGAACGGTTTATATCTTCCTGTTCAGCCTGGCAGGACTGTTCGGGTACAAACAGCGAAAGCTGGCCGAAAAAGTGCCATTGCGTATTGCCGTTCTTATCCCCGGCTACAAAGAAGATGCCGTGATCCTTGAAGCAGCCGAGGATGCCATGAAACAGGATTATCCCCGCGATTCTTATGATGTTGTTGTAATCGCCGATTCATTTAAACCGGAAACCATTGCATCATTGAGAAGTATCCCAGTCACCGTTATTGAGGTCTCTTTCGAAGTAAGTACCAAGTCCAAAGCGCTTAACAAGGCTATGTCAGAACTTCCTGATAACAGGTATGATATCGCCCTTGTGCTCGATGCCGACAATATGATGGGGCCAACCTTCCTCGCGCAGGTCAGCAATGCCTTTAATGCCGGCTGTTTTGCTGTACAGGGCCATCGCGTTGCAAAAAACACGAACACCTCGTTTGCCATTCTCGATGCGGTAAGTGAAGAGATAAACAACCATATCTTCCGCAAGGGACACCGGGTTCTCGGACTCTCATCAAGCCTCATCGGCTCGGGAATGGCCTTCCGATATCCATATTTTAAAGAGCTGATGAAGGATATCAAAGCCATCGGCGGATTCGACAAGGAGATAGAGCTGACTATGCTGAAGGCCGGGAAAAAGATTGAATACATGGAGCAGGCCTATATCTACGATGAAAAGGTCCAGGTCACCGGTGTCTTTATCAAACAACGCAGACGGTGGCTTTCTGCTCAGCTTCATTACTCGAGCTACTTCTTTGAATCCCTGAAACACCTGATCTTAAAAGGGAATACCGACTTTTTCGACAAGGCCCTTCAGATGCTCCTCCCCCCCCGGATCGTGCTGCTGGGACTGCTTCCTGTCATCTTTCTGCTGTCGTTGTTCCTCAACCCGCTATCCCATACCGCTGCATGGCTTGCATTGCTGGTGATGTGTGTATTGGCCATCCTGTTCGCAATCCCCGGTAATTTATACAATATGCGAACCCTGAAGGCGGTTCTCGACCTGCCCAAAGGGTTTCTGCTCATGCTCTTTTCACTGTTCAGCACAAAAGGTGCAAACAAGCGGTTCATTCATACAGAACATACAGCAACCACGAATACTTCAACTGACCAAAAGAGATAACATGAAAATAGGAATTGAAGGACAACGGTTATTCCGCAAGAAAAAACACGGGATGGATTTTGTCGGGCTCGAACTTGTTCTGAACCTCATGAAAATTGACAAGGAGAACGAGTATGTTGTCTTTGTTAAACCCGGTCCCGACAAATGCCTCCAGTCCTCCGGCAACTTCCTTATCGTAGAACTGGAGGGAGGGAGTTTTCCGCAATGGGAGCAGATCGCCCTTCCGCGGGCTGCAAAAAAACACAACTGCGACCTGCTTCACTGCACCAGCAACACAGGTCCGATATTTTGCTCAGTCCCGCTCGTCCTTACACTTCACGACATCTTTTTTCTGGAAAACATAAGCCTTTTCAGCCCGGGATTCACCACCTACCAGAAGTTCGGCAACATGTACCGCAGGTATGTTGTGCCAGCCGTTGTGAAGCACGCCAAAAAGATCATGACGGTTTCGCTCTCGGAAAAGAGACGCATTGCCAATTTCTTCAACATGCATGACGACCGGCTTACGGTTGTTTATAACGGGGTAAGCACCAGATTCACAACCATTACCGACGGCAATGAGCTGGCAAGGATCAGGGAGACCTATAAACTTCCCGACAATTATTTTTTCCTGCTTGGGAATACCGATCCAAAGAAAAATACCCGTGGGGTCATCAAGGCCTTCGCTAAATTTCTTAACACCTACAAGGATCCAATGCATCTGGTCCTTGCTGATTTTTCGGAAGCCAACCTTAATGAGATCCTTACAGGAGAAGGCATACAGCATATCCGCCAGAACATACTCCGGCTCGACTACATTTACAACCCCGACCTTCCGGCCATCTTCAGCATGTGTTCCCTGTTTCTTTACCCGTCATTCTGGGAGAGTTTCGGGATCCCCATCCTTGAAGCCATGGCCTGCGGTGCGCCCGTGATCACATCCAATGTGTTTGCTATGCCCGAAATTGCCGGCGATGCGGCTTATCAGATCAATCCGAAGAACCCGGATGAGATTACGGAGGCCATGACCCGGATTGCAACTGATAAGGAGCTGGCCGGGGAACTCAGGCTTAAGGGAAAGATACAGTCGACCCGTTTTTCGTGGCGTAAGATGGCGGCCGACTATCTCGAAATTTATAACGAAGTCTACAAGGCAGAAAAGTAAAGCAGTTAACCCGCTGATATGGAAAACAGGGATTTTGTCGTTTTTGGATTGCAACCATGGGATATCAATATCGGCAGTACATGCAAGTATACCGCCATCGAGATATCGAAGAAGAACCGGGTTTTATTTGTCAACCCTCCGCTGATCAGGAGTTCGGTTCTGAAAAACAAATCGGCTCCCCAGGTCGCCAAACGACTGAGGATCATCCAGGGACTCGAACCCGACCTGGTTCAGGTCTCTCCCACAATGTGGGTTCTGTATCCCAAAACGATAATAGAATCCATCAATTGGGTAACCTCACGCTGGCTCTACGACTTCCCCAATAAAATCAATGAGAAACGGCTCGCCTCCAAAATCAGTGGAGCCATCAGCCGTCTGGGATTTAAGAACTTTATCATTCTCGACGACAACAGTATGCTCATTGGTTATTACCTTAAGGAGCTTCTGAAACCGGATCTTTTTATCTATCTCCTCCGTGATGCCGTTACCCTGGTAAGTTACCACAAGAAGCATGGTACTATTCTGGAACCCCGGCTGATCGCCAAATCCGACCTGACGGTTACAAATTCTGAATTTTTCTGTGAATTTGCACGCAAATACAACCCCAATTCATACATGATCGGTCAGGGCTGCGATCTCAGCCTATACAATGATACTGACGGAAGTCTGCAGGTACCCGACGATCTGAAGGCTATTCCGCGTCCCATTGTCGGTTATACCGGCGCCCTTACCGCCATCCGGCTCGATATTGAAGTTCTTGTTCATATAGCAAAATCGCGCCCGGCGCTAAGTCTCGTTCTGGTTGGGCCTGAAGATGATAAATTTATCCACAGTGAATTGCATTCTCTTCCGAATGTCTTTTTCCTTGGCAGGAAGAACCCTGAAGAACTGCCAGGCTATATCAAGGGATTCGATGTTACAATAAATCCGCAGGTAATTAATCCGATCACCAATGTGAATTATCCGCTGAAAATCGATGAATACCTGGCAATGGGCAAACCTGTTGTTGCCACCAAAACGACATTCATGGCCTATTTCCAGGATATTACCTACCTGGCTGCCAATAAAGAGGAGTATGTGACACGCATCGACCAGGCACTTCGCGAAAACACACCGGAACTAGAAGAAAAACGGAAAATGGTTGCAAAGGGACACAGCTGGGAAAACTTTGTCGGCAAGATCTATGACCACGCCGCAAAGCTGAAAAAATAGTGGGTTACAGATAATCAGTATTGACTATGCTACGGAACAGGGACATCATAATAACCGGTCTTCAGCCTTGGAATTTTTCGCTTGGCAGCAACCTGGCAAATATCGCCCGCACTTTGGCAAAAGATAACCGCGTGCTGTTTGTCAACTATGCCTTCGACCGGTCGACTCTCTTCAAAAAGCGCAAGGATCCCAGGGTCAGGGAATTTATCCGGGCCAAAAGAGAAAAGGAGCTTCAGATTGAACAGGCAGCAGACAACCTTTGGGTCTTTACGCCGGGAACTGTTCTTGAATCCATCAACCAGATCGGCCCGGAACCCATATTCAACTGGTTAAACAGACACAATGGCAAACGATTTGCCTCTCAGATCCTGCTGGCCATAAAACATCTCGGCTTTTCCGATTTCATCCTGTTTACCGACAGCGATTTCTACAGAAGTTTCTACCTGCCCGAAGCGATACACCCCTCCCTGTTTATCTATTACATTCGCGATAATATGGTGGCGGCCGATTATTATAAGAAACACGGACTGCGGATGGAGTCGGCCATCATCAAAAAGGCCGATGCCGTGGTTACAAATTCCGAATACCTCGCCGACTATGCCAGGAAGAGCTCTCCGCACTCGTTTTTCATTGGTCAGGGATGTGACCTGGAATTGTTTAACTCAGCAAAAGTTCAACCCCTTCCGGAAGAGGTAACCTCGTTAAAAAGCAGGTATAAGGCGGTTGTAGGTTACATCGGGGCACTGAAGACCACACGCATCGATCTTCACCTGCTCATCTGTCTGGCGGAGCAGATGCCCGATACCGGATTTCTTCTTGTGGGCCCCGAAGATGAGGTATTCCGTCGCAACAGCAGGATTCACGAACTCCCGAATGTGATTTTCACCGGGTCAAAACCGGAAGCTGAACTACCGTCTTGGCTCGCTTTTTTCGATGTGGCAATCAACCCTCAGCTGGTCAACGAGGTTACCATCGGAAACTATCCGCGAAAGATTGACGAATACCTTGCCATGGGGAAACCCGTGGTAGCGACAAGGACACCCGCCATGGACTATTTTAAGGACATGGTCTGCCTTGCCGGCTCCCCGGAAGATTATGTCAGACTTACACGGCAGGCGCTCTCTGAGAACAGTTCATCACTTGAAGCCGAACGCCGGCAATATGCACAAACACATTCGTGGGAGCGGAATATCGAAGAGTTGGGTCGGGTGATTGAAAAATAGCAACGAGGCAGATCAAAAAACAATATAAAAATCGATAACCATGGGTTTTGTAGACAAAGTCAAATCGGATCCGAATTTAAAGAAGATCGTTTTGCGGCTTCTGATGCCGAAAAACCAGGCCAGGCCGCGAAAATGGGTGATGTGGTTCGTGAATCCCTTCTATCATCACAAAGGGAAAAATTCGCTGATACGAAGCCGGACCAGGATGGACGTTCTTCCCTTTAATAAATTCCACCTGGGCGACAACTCCACGGTAGAGGATTTTACATGCATAAACAATGGAGTTGGTGACATTTACATCGGCGATCGCTCAAGAATCGGTCTGGGCTGCACGCTGATCGGACCGGTTAAAATCGGAAACGATGTCGGCGTGGCTCAGGGGGTGGTACTTACAGGCCTGAACCATAACTACGAAGACGTTTCCAGGCCAATTTCCAAACAGGGGGTATCAACAGCTCCGATCGTGGTGGAAGATGAGGTATGGCTGGGAGCAAACTGCGTCATTCTGGCCGGGACTACCATCGGAAAACATAGTATTGTGGCGGCAGGTAGCGTAATTACCAAGAATGTCCCCCCCTATTCACTTGCATTCGGGAACCCTGCCAGGGTGATCCGGCAGTATAACGCTGAAACCAAAGCCTGGCAGCCCTGAGAAATTGAAGCTTGGCACTAGAACTTGAAGCCTCACAATCCTGAGAAATCAGGCTTGCTGGCTCTCCTTAATGATCTCCACAACAAGCTTGAAATTGAGCATCTGGGTGATCTGCTCATCCTCGATTTTTATTCCAAACTCCTCCTCTATCGCCGTCACAAGGTTAAGATGACCGATTGAATCCCACTGCGGTATTGAGTCGGGTGAGCTGTTTTCATTAATCTCGCTGACATCCAGCAGAAATACATCTGCCATTATTCTCTTTACTCTTTCTTCCATATTACTTTGATATAGTTAAGTGGTTCGGAACGTGACAGAAACACGTTGCAGTCAACCTCATAGGTTCTTTCTGTTTCGCTTTCTGTCAGCAGGCTGAATCCGTTCTTATCATAGAACTTTTCAACCTGACCATTCTTGGGTGTTTTTTTATATGCCGCAGTCACAAGTTTGGCTCCGCGCTCGTGAATCCTGGCGAAGATCTCCCTGAGAAAAACCGTTTCAATGTTCCTGCCAAGGATCCTGCAACTTAAGAGCAATGTGTCGATCGATGCTTTTTCTCCTTCGTACTTTACAATGCAAACACCGGTAAGCCCCGAATTCCCATATTTATCACTTACCGACAGATTGAGCACATCGTGGTCAGGGGCATCGTAAAGCTCCTGCATCTCCCCGATCTGAACCCGCCGGGTGGTAAGGTTGAACTGGTTGGTCTTCTGGGTGAGCTGGGTAACCCGTTCGATCACCTCCTGCTCATTGTTCGCAATAACCACCTCTATACCCAGCGAGCCAAGATAATCATCTATATTCTGGTATGTATCCTTTGCGCTGCTGCGCTGAATATCCTCCTTGTACATTTTAACACGCTGAAGATCCTCTTCGGTGGTGTTCAGTGTAAAGAACAGCGGCAGGTTTTCAAGGATAACCCGCGGGTACTCAGATAATTTTTCGGGAACCTGGATTGTTTTAACCATCGGCAACCGATCCCTGACGAGGTTGATCTCAAAGTTTGAATCGTCAATAAAGACGAGGCTTTCAATGCCGATATTCAGCTCCTTTGCAATCTCCTGCAGGTTACTCGCTTTATCGTTCCAGTTTATCTTTTTGATGACAATATCGTCCGATTTCAGGATCATGTCCTCTCTCTTCTCGAAAACCTCCTCCACATCGGCTGCATTGTTTTTGCTGCAGATGCCCAGGATGATGCCCCGCTTTGCAAGTGCCTTCATCAGGAGCTGAACCTCCTTGAAATAGATCCCGTATTTGTGTTTTTCAGACAGGGCGATATTTTCCCAGCCATCCTCGCCCACCACCCCTTTCCAGAGGGTATTGTCACAGTCCAGTATCACGGCCTTCTTCGTTTTTCCATAGGTTGCAAAGAGCACCGGAACGACAAACGGCGCATAAGACTTAAAGAACCCGACTGTGTAAAGGGTTTTGGTGCTGTAAAAACTTCCCGGATCAATTGACTGTTCAAAAGGCTGCCCGGAAAAAACTTTATCGATATCAACCACAAGGAAATTCGGCGGGGCATTTTTCAGCAGAAAATCATTCAAAGTGGTTACAAACCTCTCAAAATTAAATGGTTTCAGGTTGTTCCGTGAGTAGATGAGATGGGAAAATCTATTGAAGATCACCAGGCTCGATGACTTCAGGTTCCCGAACAGCATCGACAACTCATTTTTTACCTTGTTGAGATAATCGTTGAAAACCTCATCTGTAAAGGATTCTATCTCATATACAAAACTGTCGGTCGTATTACAGAGTTCCCAGAAAATAACCGGGATCTGTTTTTTCTCAAGCGATGCACTCTCCTGCAAGATATTGTCGTAGTCGGCAATGCCAACATGCGCGTTCAGCCCCTCGCTGCGCATAGTGTACTCAAGCACCGGCTTAAGCTGGTTCACGGTTATGTTGGCAAGGATCCGGATATCGATCCGCTCCTTCTCTTTCAGCGACAGACCCAGTTCATTATTGAACCTTATCAGTTCCGAAAATTTTAAATCTTTCATAACATTACCTGTCCTCCGTTTACACGAATTGTTTCTCCTGTTATAAAACCTGCATTGTCCGACACCAGGAACGCGATACTGCTGGCAACATCCTCCGGCTTACACAACCGTTTCAGCGGTGTTTTTGCCTCCGTCAGCATCTTAACTTTTATCGGGATCTCCGAAAGCAGATCGGTGTCGGTCATACTGGGCGAAACCATGTTGATATTTATCCCCTTTCCGGCATACTCAATGGCAAGGGCCTTGACAAACCCGTTCAGTGCAGCCTTTGCCGTAATGTAGTGAACCCACTCGGCGTTGGGAGTCTCGATGGCCTGGGTGGTAATAAACACGATCTTTCCATATTTCTGAGCCTCCATCATAGGCAGAACCTCTTTTAATATATGGAATGAACTCTTTATATTGATATCAAAGTGGTCCTGAATATATTGCCAGTCGAGTAGTGCAAACCTGATGTTCGGGATTTTTACTGTAGAGCAGTTTACCAGTGCATGAACCGTTTCGAATTCACGTCTTACCGCATCCATGAATATGGGAATTGTGCTACTGTCGAGAAGGTCGGCCTGCACAATTATGGCTTTTCTCCCCACCTTCTTCACAGCGCTCCGCAACAGTTCAGCAGCCTCTTTGTTCGAATTATAGTGCAGTACGAGGTTAAAGCCATCCTGAGCCAGCCGAAGGGCGGTTGCACGGCCAATGCCGCCTGTAGCGCCGAGGATGATGGCTGTCCTTTCCATTTTTGTAGGTTCAGCTGCCTTCACTTTGGCACTCTTTGGCTGCTGTTCAACAACCTTTACCTTGGCAACCCCGGTCGTTACAACCTGCTTGTGCTGGTTCTGGATTTCGGTGCGCAGTTCAATGGTACGGGCATTTTCGTTTTTGCTCAGCACCTCGCCCGTAACAGTAATAGTGTCGCCAATGCGCACCGGACGCAGGAATTCGAGGGTCTGAGAAAACCACAATGCGCCGTCGCCCGGGATCTTTGTACCTATTACAGTCGAAATGAATGAGGCGCCAAGCATACCATGAACCACCCGGTGTTTGAATTCGGTGGTTTTCGCATAATCGGCGTTCATATGGAGCTTGTTGTCATCGCCCGTAAGATCGACGAAACGGTCAAGATCCTTTTCCGTGATGGTATGTTTCACCGAGGCCTTGTCCCCAATTTTAATCTTATCAAAGGTCGTCATAGATTACCGGATTGCAGGTTGTTCAATGTACTTCAAAAATAAACAATAATTTGAATCCAGGGTAAGAAAAATTGCGGATGGCGGATGATGCCTATGGTAAAGATGCAGGATGCGGGATGCAGGAAGCAACATGACGGATGGCGGATGGAAATGAAAATTTAGTATTTTTGTGATAAATCAATTGATATATGGTAACTCTTCAGGTTATTTTCTGGGTTTTCGCCTTTCTGGTTTTCTATGCCTATATCGGTTATGGAATTCTTTTATTTATTCTGGTCAGGTTAAAAAGGGTAGCTGGAAAACAGAAATCGGCCGTAATTTCAGATGATTATGAACCGGAAGTTACGCTTTTCGTTGCCGCTTACAATGAAAAGGATTTCGTGGCCGAAAAGCTGGCAAACTCCTTTGCTCTTGACTACCCCAAAGAGAAGGTAAGGTACGTATGGGTTACCGATGGCTCCGACGATGGAACACCCGACCTGTTAAGGAGCTACCCCGGAGTTGAAGTTTACCATCAGCCCGAACGGGCAGGAAAGATTGCTGCCATGAACAGAGGGATGGCCTTTGTGAAGACTCCCATTGTAATTTTTTCAGACGGGAATACGATGCTTGGAAAAGAGTCGATCCGCAGGATAGTAAGGATGTTTGCCAACGAGAAAGTAGGGTGCGTTTCCGGCGAAAAAAGGATATTCAGCAAAGATACGGCAGCCGCTACCGAAGGAATCTACTGGAAATATGAGTCTATCCTGAAAAAATGGGATGCAGAACTCTATACCGTTGTAGGGGCGGCCGGTGAATTGTTTGCCCTGCGTACGGAGTTGTTTGAACCTGTTGAACGCGATACCATTCTCGACGATTTTATCATCTCGCTGCGAATCGCAAAACAAGGGTACACAATTCAATACGACCCAGAAGCTTACGCCATCGAAAACCCCTCTGCCAGTGTTAAGGAAGAGCTGAAGCGCAAGATACGGATATCGGCCGGCGGTATTCAATCGCTTGTAAGACTGAAAGAACTTCTGAACCCTTTTAAATACGGGCTGCTCTCCTTTCAGTATATCTCCCACCGGGTATTGCGCTGGACCCTGGCGCCGCTGGGCCTGCTGCTTATGATCATCACATCCGTCTTCCTCGCCATGCCGGGATGCTACACCGATTTCACCTCCGTTTATACATGGCTTTTCTGGGGCCAGGTCATCTTTTACCTTATGGCCCTGCTGGGTTGGTACCTTGAATCCCACAAAATAAAACTGAAAATCCTTTATATCCCTTACTACTTCTTCATCATGAACCTGGCAGTTTACCTGGGTTTCTTCAGGTATATCAAAAAACAGCAGTCGGTCAACTGGGAAAGGGCAAAACGGGGATGAAAATTATTCGGCATATAACTTTATTAATTATTTTGATCCTTGTTTTAACTCCTTGGTTGATCTTTGGCCAACGAAGTCTGTCAAGTCTTGATATTCCTGCTTCTACCACAGAAATTGACGGGCATACAAATGCTGCAGGGATCCGTCCCGGAGACACAATTAACCTTCTTCCTGGTGAAAAACTATATTTAAGGGTTCGCTATCTGCATGGCACAGCCGAGGCCCCAATCGTGATTATAAATATTCAAGGCCTTGTGGCAGTTACAGGTTTTTACTATGGAATCAAACTTGATTCATGTTCTCATATTAAAATAACCGGTCGCGGGGTACCGTCATTGAATTATGGCATAATGGTTTTTGACATTGAAGGATCTGGCATATCGATAGAAGGATTGTCGACAGACATTGAACTTGAAGGGGCTGAGATAAGCTATACATCACTGGCCGGCATTTTTGCGAAATCTGATCCCGATTGCATGTTCAACTCAACGCGTGATAAGTATACCATGAGAAATCTTTTCATTCACGATAACTATATACATCACACAGGAATGGAAGGATTATATATTGGAAATACATCCTATACAGGAAAAGTAATAAACTGCGATGGCCGCGATACACTGGTCTATCCGCACCTGATTAGAAATGCAAAAATATACAATAACAGGGTTGAACATACAGGGTGGGATGGGATACAGGTCTCATGTGCCGATTCATCCTGTAGTATAAATGATAATTATATTCAATATGACAGCGATTCAGCCTATTGGAACCAGATGAGCGGAATTCTTGCCGGAGGAGGTTCACGATGTGATTGCTTTAATAATGTTATCAAAGATGGAAAAGGTGATGGCATCGATATTTTCACCTTGGGGGGGCAATATATATATAATAACCTGATAATTAATTCAGGGAAAACTTTTCACCCCGACTCCCTCCTCCCCTACCAAAAACATGGCATATACATTGGGAACAACAGTACAATTCCCGGAACCAGCTATAACATTGTTTATAACACGATCATATTTCCCAAAAATGAAGGAATAAAGTTCGACAATTTACTAAGCAGAAATAGTATTGCCTCCAACAACATTATAATTAATCCGGGTGGTTTCATATATGCAGGTGAAAATGCCTACATAGATGTTGTTAGCCCTGCAATGGAGGTATTGGTTGAGAATAATTTTAAAAGCCTTAATTACCAGGACGCCAAATTTGCTGACCCATCTCTGTGGAACTTCGACCTGCAGCGTTATTCGCCGGCTGTTAACGCAGGCACGGCCGTTTTGGGCCTCACGCTCTCCTTTGATATTATGGGTCGGACGCGCCCGTTCGACTCCCTGAATGACATCGGCGCCTATGAATGTCAAGACTCATCTATGATCGGGATTTCGACTCTCAGCAAAAAAGAACTTGCCCTAGAACTGGTAGCCCCGAACCCATTCAGCAACCACCTGGCAATTGGCTGGTCGGTAAATACAAAAACACGGGTAAAAATCTCACTCCTGAATATCAACGGGTTTCCCGTTATGGAACTCTTCAATTGCGATCAGCCTCCGGGAGTTTATAAAATCACCGTCATCACCGATGCCCTTCCTGGAGGTTTTTACTTCTGCAGGCTTGAAACATCAAAGGAATCAGTTATAAAAAAAATAATTTTGGTTAGGTGATGAACTTTATTTTAACTTTAAACCATGAATTGACCCATAGTTTTTCTCATTTAAACCCCTGATCCGTGAATTTTCCTTTTAAGAAATACATCCCGTTTTGGCTTGGGAAAAAGCTGAGGGGAGTACTGCAGAAGGTATCCGCTCTTTTTTATTCGGGAACAGCCGTTCACTGTCCTTACTGCCAAAAGAGTTTCAGTAAATTCCTGCCCGGTGGCTTCGATCTCCCGGTGCTTTTCGAAAAGGAGGTAGTTGGTGCCGGGTACCGTACAAACAACGTTTGTCCGCGCTGCTACTCGCTTGACAGGGACAGGCTGATTTACCTGTTTCTACAGGAGAAGACAAATATGTTCTCCGCAAAACTCTCAGTTTTTCACGTAGCCCCCGAGGGTTGCATTAGGGCGCTTCTTACCGACTTGCCAAATATCAGCTACCATGCCGGAGTGAAATATCTCGAAGGGTACTATTACGACCTTAAAACCAACCTTATCGACATTACAAACGCTCCATTCGGGGATGATGAATTCGATGTTATAATCTGTAACCATGTTCTCGAGCATATTCCGGAAGACTGGAAAGCAATGCGGGAAATCTACCGGATGCTGAAGCCCGGCGGCTGGGCAATACTTCAGGTGCCGATATCCAAAATATTAAAGGAAACATTTGAGGATCCTTCCATTGTCAAGCCCGAAGACAGGGAGCGGGTTTTCGGACAGTTCGACCATGTGCGGATCTATGGCCAGGATTATCAGTCACGCCTTGAAAATGCCGGGTTTACAGTCAAGGTCCACAATCCATTCAGGGATAAATGGTCTGTTGACATTAAGAAATTTGCAATCAACCCGGATGAAAATCTATACATAGCCTATAAATAACAGATGGAGATCTTTTACATTATTTGTATTGCAGTTCTTGTCTGCCTCCTTGTTGCATTTTTTTACCGTTTGCTGGTTCTGTATAAAATCAGGGGGTCACTAAAAACAGAGCTTGACCTGAAAATAGCAGAGGTTCAAAGGGCGGAATCGGAAATTGAAAAGCTTCAAAAGTCTCCACAACAGATTACGGAGGAAAATACCCACGAACTGAAGGAGGAGTTGCATGAACAGGGTAAGATTGACCTTACCTTAAAGAAGGCCCTGAAACGGGCCGAGGAGGCCAACTTTCTCAAAAATGCCTTCCTTTCCAACATCAGCCATGAGATAAGAACTCCGCTGAATAATATCATTGGTTTTTCAAGTCTGCTCGAGGCGGAAATCTCACTTCTCGAAAACAAGGAACTGTTCGACTATGCCCGGGCGATCTCCGAAAGTGGCGACCGCCTGCTGCACCTGCTGAACAATATTATCGACATGAGCCGCATTGAGGCCAACGATATGCAGCTCACATTGAAGCCCTGCAATATTAATTCGGTTGTAGGGACCGCCTCCCAGCTCTTTATCTTCAAGGCAAACGAACAGAAACTCAAACTGAATTTCATTGCCAATGAACTTCCTGCCGGCCTGGCCGACGAAAAGAGCCTCACCAACATTCTCAGCGCCATAATCGAAAATGCGATTAAATATACGGAGAACGGATTTGTCAACATCTCCACGGAATATCTGCCCGCACAAAACGAAATTTCCATCCGTATAAAAGATACAGGCGTAGGGATCGACCAGGCGTTCCTCCCTACCCTGTTCGACCCTTTCCGTCACGACACATCGGGATATTCCAAGGAGTCGCAGGGCGCAGGGCTGGGTTTACCCCTTGCAAAAAGTCTGATTGAACTCATGCACGGACGCATCGCGATCGAAAGTTCCAGGGGAGTTGGCACAGTTGTTACGATCTACCTTAAAGGAGAAGGCGCTGCCGAAACTCCTGCATCAACCCGGGAGGTCATTAAAAAACAGAAGGCCAAAACCCTTCAGGGCCTCGACATTTTCATTGTGGAGGACGACCTGATGAATAAACTGGTTTTGTATGAAATGACAAAACGGTTGGGCAATGTAGTCACAACGGTAAACGGCGACGAGGCTTTTAAAGTCATCGAGGCTGCCTATGCTGAGGGTAAGATATTCGATATCATGTTGTTTGATATAAATCTCCCCCCGCCTTGGGATGGCACGCATCTGATGCAGGAGATCAGAAAAAAACTCAAAGAGTACAAAACCGTGCCCTTTGTGGCCCAGACAGCCTATGCGATGGCAGGTGACAAGGAGAAGCTGCTGGAGTCGGGATTCGATGATTATATTGCGAAACCGATCAATCAGCAGGAACTGTATGCGATCATTAAGAACCAGATGAATAAAAGCTGATATGGAAGCGGATAAGGTATCGCTGGAGGCGAATATAGAAGAACTGGAGCGTGAACTGGTTAAAGTCAGGCAGGAGGCGATGGAGGCAAGCCGGTCAAAGACCATGTTTCTTGCCAACATGAGCCACGAGATCCGCACCCCGATGAACAGCATTATCGGGATATATAATATTCTGAGCCAGACGGAACTGACCGAAGAGCAGAAGGAATTTCTTGATATTATTAACATCTCAAGCCACAACCTGCTGGCAATCATCAACGACATTCTTGATCTTTCAAAAATTGAGGCGGGACAGCTTAAACTCGAATCGAAGCCCTATTTTCTTCACGATGAGATCCAGCAGGTCATTAAGCTGCTTTCCCTGAAAGCAAGAGGCAAAGGAGTAGAGCTCTACTCCAAGATCCAGTCAAATGTACCGGCCTGTGTTGTTGGCGACCCGAACAGGCTGAAGCAGATCCTTATCAACCTCACAAACAACGCCCTCAAATTTACCAACGAAGGACATGTGGTTGTTTCCGTTGAAACTGATGGCAAGGTTGATGATCCTATCGGTTCCACTGTGCCTCTCAGGTTCGAGGTAACCGATACCGGCATTGGCATTTCCCCCGAAGAGCAGACGGGACTCTTCAATGAATATGCACAACTTGAAAACCCGTTGATCCGGAAGTATGAAGGAACAGGCCTTGGGTTGTCGATTTCCAAAAATCTAACCCGGCTGATGAACGGCAAAATAGGCGTGACCAGCGAAAAAGGTGATGGTTCAACCTTCTGGTTCACCCTCGACCTGGTAAGGGGCAGCGAGGAAGAGTTATTTGCCCGGCAATCGGGAGCAGCCATACATAAAGCAAAAAAGCAGCGCCCTCTCACCATTCTCCTTGTTGAGGACAACCTCCTGAACCAGAAGTTTGCCGTGACAAGTCTTCAGCGTGCCGGACATACTGTTGAAGTGGCTGAAAACGGAAAAGTTGCTGTTGACAAATTCCGGAAGTCCAAATTTGACCTGATCCTCATGGATATAGCCATGCCGATCATGGATGGTTTAGAGGCAACGCACCTGATCCGCGAGATCGAGAAGGAACAAAACCGGCCGGGGTCAGAAAAGGAAGAAGTAGCTATCAAGATTGTTGCAGTTACAGCCCACGTGATGGTAACCGATCGCGAAAAATGCCTGACAGCCGGCATGGACGAATACATTGCAAAACCCTATCGTCCCCAGGAACTCATCACCATTATCGAGAATTTGGGAATAGATTAATGTATGATGACAACCTTGCCGGTTTCAATACGGGCTCCTGCTTCAATACGATAAAAACATACACCGTCCGGTAAGTTGCCTGTATTCCACATCACCTTCTGTTCCCCTTTCTGCTGAAAGTCATGTTCAACCTCACTGAGCAATTGCCCGTAGCTATTATATATGGTGATCCTAACCATAGAGGCTTCAGGAAGGTCATACGAAAAAGTTGTGGTACCGCGGACAGGATTCGGGTAAGCCAACGCCTGAAGGGCACCATGCTGTTTTTGCCCCTCCTCAATCCCGGGATTCGGGATTCCGTTTTCATTGAAGACGGCGACACCACCATTTAAAGTACCAATCCATTTATTTTCCAGTTTATCAACCATAATTGAGGCAATATTGTTATCCGGCAATCCTGAATTGAAGCTCGTATATTCTACCCAATTTGAGCCATTAAATTTCACAATACCGTTACTTTGGGTGCCAATCCATTTATCCCCAAGTGAGTCGATTGCAACGGAGCTAATATCATCAGCAGGTAACCCTGAGTTTGTTGTGTTGTAATTGGTCCAATTCGTACGATCGAATTTAGTCAGGCCACTAAAATAAATGTCATTATCACTGGATCCAAGCCAGATATTATTTTGTTTATCAATTGTGATAAGATAAACATTATCCACAATTAACCCAGAATTCAATGAGTTATATACCTCCCAGGTTGTTCCGTCAAATTTTGCAAGGCCGGCAAAGGTTCCAATCCATAAAATACCCTGTGAATCAATTGAAATAGCCCTGACCTGGTCTGCTGGTAACCCGGAGTTGGCAGTATTATATATGGCCCAGTTTGTTCCATCAAATTTCGCCAGGCCGTCACTTCCAGTTGCAATCCATTTGTTTCCGCTGCCATCAATAGCAAGAGCTTTCACATCATCGGCCGGGATTCCTGAATTGGTTATATCAAAACGGTTCCAGTTTGTCCCATCAAATTTAGTTAACCCGCTATAAAAAAAATCATAATAACTTGCCCCTAACCATATATTATCCTGCATATCAATTGCAGTCGCGTTGATAGTACTAACAAGTAAATCTGAATTAACAGAATTATACATTGTCCATTCGTGCCCATCAAATTTTGCCAACCCATCCCCGGTTCCGAACCATTTTTTGTCTTGATTGTCTGAGGTGATAGTTTTGACCCAATTTCCGGGGAGTTCTGAATTTGAGGTGCTATAATCTGTCCAACTGCCTCCGTCAAGGAGGGCTAACCCATTACCGGTTCCGAACCAGAGTTTGTTTTGTGAACCTGCTACAATCCCCCCAATACTATTATCAGGAATACCTGAGTTGGAAATATTATAAACACTCCAGTTTGTCCCGTCAAATTTAGCCGCCCCCGAATTGGTACCTACCCATTTATTATTCATTTGATCTAAGGAAACTGCTCCGACAATGTTGCTTGGAATACCTGAATTAGATGTATTGTATACCCTCCAATTAGAACCATCATAGGATGCCATACCATTGAAAGTCCCTATCCAGCCCTCTCCCTGGGCGTCAAAAATAATTGCACGGATATTATTATCAGGGATACCTGAATTTCCGGTGTTATAAACCATCCAGTTTGTTCCATCATAAAAAACCAGTCCTGCATCTGTCCCTATCCACCAGTTTCCCTGTGAATCAACACATATTGAATATATGGTATTTGATGGCAGGCCTGAATTAGAAGTATTATACAGTTTCCATGTTGTACCATTAAATTTTGCCATACCATTACTATAGGTCCCAACCAAAATATTTCCTGATAAGTCAGTTGCAATGGCCCCAATACTGTTACCAGGCAGCCCCGAATTTAATGTATTAAACACTCTCCAATAGGTTCCATCGTATTTTACCAAGCCCCCCACATCAGTTCCAATCCATTTTTTTCCCTGTGCATCAATGCACAGTTCTGTAATATTGTTTTCCGGTAACCCGGAGTTTGCCTTGTTATAGTATTGTTTTGCACCAGTTGAAATATCGTAGCAAACCAACCCTCCATTGGTCCCTATCCATATCTGACTCCCTTCAATTGCCATAGGATGTATGATGTTTCCTGAAGTGTAATTGATCCAAACAGGATTTTCTGCAAAAAGTATATTACCGTATACCAGGCAGAAGAAGATTGTTAAACAGAATGATTTTGTTTTCATGGGAAAATTTTCAACAAGAATAGTAAAAATGTATGGAATTTGCAATCATGCAAAAAATATCGGAGACCGGCTATTACAAATGTAGAATGTTTAACAATTACCTATCTAAACTCAGATCCTTTTTTTTAATCGACATCCCGTTTTTCGACTTTTTGCTACACTTACCAGAAATAATGATACACTTACTAATTAATTTCACATTTTCTCTTGACTTTGTAATATTAATTGTTAATTTTGTAACTAAGAATAAAACTATCGAAACCAATTTAAACCAAAACCAAATGAAAAAAGTGTTTTACATTCTTAGATCTGTGTTTCTGGCGGTATTTTTGCTGGCCTTAAACACAATCGGGTTTAGCCAGGCGCCAAACGTCACGGTTACGACCCCGGTAGACCTTGGTACTACAAGCTGGCAAAGAGGTACCCACCAAACCATTACCTGGACTGATAATCTCAGCTCCAATGTTAGAGTTCAGCTTTATAGTGCTGATGGGTTAACCCTTATCTTGACTATAAAGACATCGTCGCCAGGCACGTCATGTGACTGGTACATATCCCCTACCCAGGCGCTTACATCTTATAAAATCAAAGTCTACAGCCTCAGCAATCCGGCTGTTTATGACTTTAGTGCCACATTCAGTATTGTTGCCGGAGGTGGAGGATCTTTAACTTTAACTGACCCGACTGGCGGAGAAAGCTGGCAAAGAGGGACTACTCAAGACATCACATGGTCCAGAAATGCTTGCAATGATAATGTTAAAATTGAATTAAAAAATCCAAATGGAACCTACACTACTTTAACGAATTCCGTTGATGGTACATCATGGAGTTGGTATATTGATCCTGCGCTTGTTGCAGGTAATTACAGAATAAAAATTTCAAGCGTGGTTGATCCAAGTATAAATAATGAAAGTGCCGCAACTTTTGCCATAACTGCAGGGGGAGGTGGATCCATTGTCTTAGTCAGCCCTAACGGAGGGGAGAGTTGGCAAAAGGGTACGACGCAAACAATTACCTGGACCAGAACTGATTGCCCTGAAAATATAAAAATTGAATTAAACCTTGATGGTGTTTATACTACTTTGACAAATTCAGTAGGTGGAAACTCCTGGAGTTGGTATATAGATCCCGCACTTGCTGTCGACGATTATAAAATAAAAATTTCAAGTGTGGTTGATCCTGGAATAATAAATGATGAAAGTGTCGCAACTTTTGCCATAACTGCTGGGGGCGGTGGATCCGTTGCCTTAGTCAGTCCTAACGGAGGGGAGAGTTGGCAAAAAGGTACGACGCAAACAATTACCTGGACCAGAACTGATTGCCCTGAAAATGTAAAAATTGAATTAAACCTTGCTGGTGTTTATACTACTTTGACAAATTCAGTAGGTGGCAGCTCCTGGAGTTGGTATATAGATCCCGCGCTTGTTGCAGGTAATTACAAAATAAAAATTTCAAGTATTCTCGACCCTTCAATTAATGACGAAAGTGCCGCAACTTTTGCCATAACTGCAGGGGGCGGTGGATCCATTGTCTTAGTCAGCCCTAACGGAGGGGAGAGTTGGCAACGAGGAACAAATCATCCAATAACCTGGACAAAAACGTTCTCTGAAAATGTAAAAATTGAATTAAACCTCGGTGGCGTTTACTCTACGCTGACTAATTCTACAAGTGGGACAACCTGGAACTGGTATATTGATCCTGCTCTTGATGCGGATGAATATAAAATCAAGATATCCAGCGTTCTCGACCCATCAATCAGTGACGAAAGTTTTGGACTGTTTGATATCACTGCTGGTGGTAATGGTTCAGTTGATGTAACTTCACCAGAGAGT
>CAYHCQ010000065.1:0-19643 GCA_964355115.1 uncultured Prolixibacteraceae bacterium
AGCCAGAAAACAAATCCTTTTGCACCAGCATCAACAACATGTGCGCGGGCAAGCACCTCCAGTTTTTTTGTGGTTTCAGCAAGCGATTCAAGCGCCTTTTTATAAGCCTCTACCAGCAGGTCAATAAAATCGTCGAACCGGTCTTGAAACAGGTAGATATACTCAGCCCAATCCTTAATTACCGTAAGAATTGTTCCCTCAACCGGGTTTGCAATCGCATCGTAGGCATAGGCAACTGCCTTTTTCATGCTTTCAGCAAACGATTGAACTGTAAATGGACGATCGGCATCGATTTCATTGCTGAACCCATAAAGAAACTGGGCGAAAATGATACCGGAATTACCGCGTGCACCCGTCAGGGCGGCATCGGCAAGAGCAACAGCGGTCTGTTTCAGGTTATCGGTGGGGATAATGGCATCCATGATCGAGCGCATGGTAGAGGCAAGATTCGTACCGGTATCGGCATCCGCGACCGGGAAAACGTTGATCTTGTTTAGCAGTGTCTGGTGTTCAAAGATACGCTGGGCACCGGCAAGAAACGAATAGTATAACTGTTTACCGTCTAACTCCTTGATTATTTGAACAGGCTCCTTCAAGATGGTAGTTTTAATGAATAATTTTGCAAAGGTATGCTATTTTCAAATAATCCTATTTCAATCGTTTAAGGTCCTCGAGTTGTCCTGATTCGATCAATGAGTTCAGTTGCTTTTTCGCATCAGTATAGTGACTCTGGCTGCCGCAGTCGTACATCTCAAGAATGGGATCCTTGTTAAGCAAATGGTTCATTAATTCAGCAGCAGAAGGAGTGACTGCAAGTTTACTGTAAACCTCATAGGTAAAATCAAGAAAGGCAACATCCGTGCCAATGCCACGATTGTCAAGCAAATAACCCTTTGAGAGTTTAACAGGATACGCCAGCTCTCCCTTGTAATAAACATCTTTCACATCGGGATAGGAGACAATGCGCGATTTATCTTCCGATAAGATGACCGGAACATACTTATCGAAATCGGCCTTGGTCTTGTATACAATGCAAGGTGGCGAAGGCACTGAGACAGCTCCTGAAGCTTGCTGAACAGCAGCATTTGAACCCGAAGGAGTCGACGAATTCGAGCAGGAAAACAAAGATGAGATACCAAACAGAGTCATGACTAAAAAAACAGTTCGTGAAATCATACAGCGGAATTTTTAAAATATTGACCAACTACAAAATTAATACAGAATTCCAATAAAGCTTTGCACATTGAAATTAAAACTGCACGCTCAACATTAATTTTCGGGGTGCGCCTTTATTTCTAACTTTGCAGTCAGTTAACCAATAATCATAACTAAAATTTTCTTCACACATGAAAAAGCTTGTTTTTTCATTTATCCTGCTGGCCTTTGCTACAATTAACGTTAGTGCCCAGGATGCAGCAGCAACTCAGCCTCCGGTAAATCCGAATGCAGCCGATATCGCCTT
Organism: uncultured Prolixibacteraceae bacterium; assembly: GCA_964355115.1. GTDB lineage: Bacteria > Bacteroidota > Bacteroidia > Bacteroidales > FEN-979 > JANXZO01. The sequence goes on from CAYHCQ010000065.1 coordinate 1,463, forward strand.
TGATAAAACGGTGCACGATTACGGATCAATTTTTCAGGCAGCAGATGGCACCTGTGAATTCAAATTCACAAACACGGGAAAAGAGCCGTTAATCCTTTCCAAACCTCAGTCCTCATGCGGATGCACCGTTCCTACCTGGCCGCAGGAGCCGATTCTTCCAGGCAAATCAGATGTCATAAAAGTTACTTACAATACCAACAATATAGGCCCGATAAATAAAACGGTGACGGTTAGTTCCAATGCCAAAACCAGCCGCGTGGTTCTCCAGATAAAAGGAACCGTGGTTGCGAAACCGGCAGCGAATGAACCCGTTAAAACAGTAGAACAGGGATCACCTGTGAGCAAGTAACAATAAAAAATTTGCTTAACTTTGCGCCAGCCCGAAAGCTGGCGTTTTTTATTCCCATTAAAACCTCTGATCATGCCTACTATTTCACTGCGAGGCCAGGCTTGTCCTCCCTCCCCTATCCGAAAACTCGTTCCCTTTGCCGATGAAGCCAAGAAAAAAGGTATCAAAGTCTATCACCTGAACATCGGCCAGCCGGATATCCCAACTCCGGAAAATGTGATGGAGAAGATCCGCAACTGTGATCTGAAGGTTGTTGAATACAGCCACTCTGCAGGGATTTTGTCGTACCGTAAGAAGCTGGCCGAATACTACAAGAAAGTAGGCATCGATGTCAGCCCCGAAGAGATGATCGTCACCACCGGAGGTTCAGAAGGGATCCTGTTCGCCATGATGTCGTGCATGGATCCGGGCGATGAGATCATCATTCCGGAGCCATTTTACGCCAACTACAACGGTTTTGCTGTTGCAGCAGGGGTTGTGGTTAAACCCATTGAGTCGTTTATCGGCAACGGGTTCGCTCTTCCTCCGATGAGTGCCTTTGAAGAGGCGATAACACCGAAGACGAAGGCGATCATGATCTGCAACCCGAACAATCCCACAGGGTACCTTTATTCAAAGGAGGAGTTGGAACTGCTTCGCGATATCGTGAAGAAACACAATCTTTATCTCTTTTCCGACGAGGTTTACCGCGAATTTGTATACGACGGGGCGCAACACTTTTCGGTGATGAACCTGGCCGGTATAGACCAGAACGTGGTTCTCCTCGACTCCATCTCGAAACGCTACAGCGCCTGCGGTGTGCGAATCGGGGTGATGATATCAAAAAACATTGAGGTGATGAGCACTGCCATGAAATTTGCCCAGGCCCGCCTGAGTCCTCCCACTTTCGGACAGATAGCAGGAGAAGAGGCGGTAAACACACCCGACAGCTACATTAAAGGAGTTATTAAGGAATACCTCCTGCGACGCAATGTCGTTGTAGATGCCATCAACAAAATGGAAGGCTGTTTCTGTCCAAACCCGGGCGGTGCATTCTACGCAGTGGCCCGGCTTCCCATCAGCGACTCAGACCATTTCTGCCAGTGGCTGCTTGAAAACTTCAGCTACCAAGGACAAACAGTGATGCTGGCCCCTGCAACAGGCTTCTATTCGACAAAAGGCCGTGGAAAAGATGAGGTTCGGATCAGCTATGTGCTCAACATCACCGATCTGAAAAATGCCATGAAATGTCTCGAGGAGGGGCTTAAGGCTTACCCCGGGAAAAAATAAAATCACTCCGGGTAAAGCAGATATTTTTTTCTGATCTTTCGAAATTTCTCAAGTCCGGGTTGCCAGCTCAGGCGTATCTGATCCTCGGTTTTTCCTTCAAGGATCTGCCTGCGCAGCGCAGAAGAACCAGCCAGTTTGTCGAAATAGTCATTAAAAAAATCGGGGTTGCTTCTCCATGAACGGAATGCCCCAATGAGCCAAGACAGGTTGATCTGGTTGGGCACCTTCCCGGAAGCGCCATAATAATTCCTTAGGTCGGTCCCGTAACAAAGCAATCCTTCGTAAGGAGGGTGTTTGCTCATTCCTGGGATACTTACCGGTGTAAAAGTATAGGAATAACTTTTCAGACCGGGATGTCCGAAGACTTCAAAAGGAGACCAGGTCCCCCGGCCGACGCTAACGATGGTCCCCTCAAAGAAGCAAACAGAAGGGTACAGCATCACCGAATTTTGGTTAACGAGGTTGGGCGAGGGTTTGACAGGAAGTTCATAAAGGGTACTGTGCGTGTAATTCTCAGTCGTGATTACCGACAATTCACAACGCCTGACCGACTTCAGCCATTTTTCTCCGTTTACCATGCGGGCATATTCTCCAATGGTCATACCGTATACAACAGGTACGGGCTGAAGACCCACGAAGGAGGTACGCCCTGGTTCCAGAACGGGTCCGTCGATGTAAAACCCGTTCGGATTCGGACGGTCGAGTATTATTACCGGGATATTAAGGTTCGCACAGGCTTCCATCACGTAAGTGAGTGTTGAGATGTAGGTAAAAAAACGAACCCCGACATCCTGAAGATCAAATACAACGACATCAACACCCTGCAAATCTTCCGGAGAAGGTTTTTTCTTTTTTCCGTATAAAGAGATTACCGGGAGGTTTGTAAGCGGATCGACTGAGTCGGAGATGTTTTGTCCGGCATCGGCAAAGGTGCGAAAACCATGCTCAGGGCAAAAAATCTTAGCGACCATCACACCCGACGAAAGAAGTGTATCCACGACATTGATCCGGTGCGCCCCGACAACTGAAGTGGCATTGACAACAACACCAACCTGCTTTCCGGCAAGCATGGGCAGGTAAGCAGCCAAACGCTCAGCTCCCGTAACAACCTGTGCGTATGAGTACACTGGAAGCAAAAGCAGAAATAGAATAATTCGCTTTGTTTTCATGCCATTTAAATACCTTTGCAAAGTAAACGAATTCCGCAATTTGAACACCGAACTATTTATCGCCCGGCGTATTGTTTCGGGGGGCAAAGGCAACTTCTCGAGGCCCATCGTGGTTGTCGCCATAGCGGCCATTGCACTTGGTCTCACTATAATGTTTGTAGCCATAGCGATCCTGACCGGCTTTCAGAAGGAGATCCGGGAAAAGGTGGTTGGGTTCGGTGGTCATATCCAGGTTACAAAGTTTTCAGAGAACTCCACATTCGAGCCCCAACCGTTCGAGAGGAATCAGCCATTTGTTTCGCGTATTGCATCAACAAAAGGAATAAAGCACATCCAGGGTTACGGCGTCAAGGCCGGCATCATAAAGTCGAAAGATCAAATTCTTGGTGTGGTGCTGAAGGGTGTGGATAAGGGTTACGACTGGGTGTTTTTCCGCGACAAACTTCAGGAAGGACGACTTGTAAGCCTCAGGGATACTGCAAAAAGCGATGAGGTGATCGTCTCCCGATACATGGCCAACAAACTCAATCTTAAACTGAACGATGACCTGAGGATGTACTTTATCTCGGGAAATTCTACGTTGGGCCGAAAATTCAGGATCTGCGGAATTTACGAAACAGGGCTTGAAGAGTTCGACAAGATGTATGTTATCGGCGACCTCAGGCATGTGCAGAAACTCAACAACTGGACAAGCAGCCAGGTTGGCGGGTTTGAAATCACTATCAGCAACTTCAGCGAGCTGGACAAACTCGGCATGTTTGTTTACCATCAGATCGGTTTCAGCCTCGATGCATCAACCATCAGGCAGCTCTACCCTCAGATTTTCGACTGGCTTGATCTTCAGGATATCAATGTGCTTATCATTCTTGTGCTTATGGTAATGGTATCTGCAATCACGATGATAAGTACACTTCTCATCCTCATTCTCGAACGTACCAATATGATCGGCATCCTTAAGTCTCTGGGAATGCGGAATATCAGTATCCGGAAGATATTTCTCTACAATGCGGCCTATATCATTGGTTTGGGAATACTCTGGGGGAATGCGGCAAGTTTTACGATCTGCCTGCTGCAACAGAAATTCGGGCTGATCAAACTTTCCCAGGAGTCGTATTATGTATCGGTGGTACCCATCAACCTGGACGCAATTAATATCCTGCTTTTGAACGCCGGAACGCTCCTGGTCTGTTACCTGATGCTTCTGATACCTTCGCTCGTCATTACCCGAATCACACCACTTAAGGCGATCCGTTTCAGCTGATCTTACAGCTTGTTTAAAAGACGGGTCAGTTCCTCCATACGGAAAGGCTTGGAAATAAACCCGTTCATGCCGGCGGTGAAACATTTCTCCTCATCCTCACGCGAGGTATTGGCTGTGATGGCACAAATAAAAACAGGTTTCCTGCCAGGGCTGGAAGCCTCAAATTCCCTGATTTTCCGAGTCGCATCAAGTCCATCCATTTCAGGCATATAGACATCCATCAACACCAGGTCATAAAGCTTCTCCTTGAACATTTTAACCGCCACGACCCCATTTTCGGCCAGATCAACATGGTGCCCGATCCTGTCGAGGGTTACGAGGGCAACTTTCTGGTTTATAAGATTGTCCTCTGCCAGCAGTATGTGGAGAATTTTCTTCCTGATCTCCGGACCTGCCGTATCTTCGTCGGTGAACACGCCTTTGAGAGTACCGCCAACTACGTTAAGAATTCTGTTACGGAGCCTGTTCTGGGTATAGGGCCGTATCAGGGCACCGCTGAAACCGGCTTTCTCGAGTTCCTGCCTGGAGAAGCTTAAATCGTGTGAGGCAGACAGAAGGAGGCTTGTCTTGCCCCCGGCTATCTCGTTTTTCAACATCTCACCGACAGCCAGGCCATTGTTATTATCCCAGTCGTATTCAACTACAACCAGCCGAAATGGTCGTTTTATGTCTGCCTGGTGTTCAAGAATTTTCAATGATTCAGCCGGGTTAGCAGATTCCTCTACCTCACAATCCCACCGCTCGAAGTAATTCCTTAATATGCTCCGCCGGGAGGGCTTAGGATCTATCAGCATGACCTTCATTCCCGCCAGGACAGCCTTCATCGGATCCACGATCTCCGAATCTTTGTACCGATCGAAAACAATCATGAAAGTAAAAGTCGTCCCCTCGCCGGGAACGCTTTCAACAGTCACTTTCCCATTCATTCGCTCGATGAGCCTCTTCGCAATGGCAAGTCCGAGGCCGCCACCGCCTTGTTTCATTGATTCAGGTGATTCCAGCTTGGAGAATGATGAGAAGATTTTTTTCAATCCCTCTTCAGAGATACCGATGCCGGTGTCGGAAATTGCAAACCGAACCTTAATGCTTTCATCATCCCACTCCAAAAATTCAGCTTCCAAAGAGACCGTTCCTTTTTCAGTGAATTTTATTGCATTGTCAGTAAATATTGTCAGGATCTGCCTCAGCCGCACCGGATCGCCTACCACCTCAAACGGGATATTGGGATCCTGGAAGGAGAGTACCTCGATGCCTTTTTCCTTTGCCTTTTCAAGCAGAGAGGAGGTAATCTCTTCGACTACCTGGATGATGCTGAATGGTTTCTCGTGAAATTCGACCTTTCCTGCCTCAAGTTTAGAATATTCAAGAATATCGTTGAGGATCGACATTAGATTGGTAGCCGATTTAACAATTGCATCCAGGTATTCCTCTTGCTCCTGCGACAGTTCCGACTGTTTCAGTATCTGCGCCATGCCAATCACACCGGCCATTGGGGTATAAATTTCGTGGGACATACTGGCCAGAAAAAGGCTTTTGGAGCGGCTGTCGGCAGCAGCCAATTGGAGCGACTCCTTAAGACTCTGCTCAACATTTTTTCGGGTGTTGATATCACTGAGTACACCTGAGATCCTCAACGGATTCCCGAGAATATCCTTTTCAACAATTTTCCCTTTGTCCCTGAACCACTTCCATTCGCCCCCCTTCGTCTTCAACCTGAATTCAGCTTCATAGTGGGTGACATCGCCGGAGAGATGCCTGTTCAAATTAGCCATGGTCTCCTCGTAGTCGTCGGGATGGATCATCTTGGTGATATCTCCAAACGACTGCGGCATCTCTTTGGTAGTATAACCCAGCAAAACTGCCCGGTTTTCATTAAAAACAACCCGGCCGGTCTTATAATCCCAATCCCACCATGCCAGGTCGCCTGCATTGAGGGCCAGATCGGTACGTTGCCGGGCCTCCGACAGAGCCTGTTCCGACTGCTGCAGGGTATTGTTGGAATCTTTGTAGATCTTCTGTATCTGCTCCCAGCGGGCTGCAGCTTCGCGAAGGATTTTATTTTCCTTCTCAATTTCCAGGATCCGTTTCTGGTTTTCTTCCGACATGGCTTATCGTCTTTTTTGTATGTTACTTGAGGAGTTATTATCTCGGCCTCAGATCAGGATAGATCAGGTCGGTTCCGCATCGCAGGCTGTACAGGTAATCGAGGGCCCTGGCTACAAATTTCCCCGGAATAATTGAACCGTGCTGCGGCAGGATGGCGTTGATAGTGATCCCCCGGAGCCTGTCAACAAATCCACGGGCCGCCACGTTGCTGGCCATGTAGTCAAGATGGAAAAGATTGAGTTTCATCTCATGGCGATGAAAATCCTCGACAACCAGGCGCCAGTCCATATCTACAGCAGCCCAGACATCTCCGCTGAAAAGAAATCCCGGGCATTCATCCAGGGTGGTAAAAGCACCCGGGGAGTGGAGAAAAGGGCTCTCGATGAATTGCAGCCGTTTTCCGGTAGCGAATAAATATTCATGGTCATCTTCAATGTTAAAAAAGGTATAGTTGGCAGCACCAAAATGAGGCAGGAGGATATTGGTACGGCTACTGGTAATCACCTTCATGCCGGGGTTCAGGTCAAGCCAATTGCCCATGGATCCGGCAACATCCGGATCCTGATGACAAAGAATCATGGCAGAAATTGCTCCGGGGTCGATGATTTGTGCAACCCGTTCCTTAATAAAATCAAATGCATCCCTGCCGCCGGGGTCGACAATAACATACTCCTGCCCTTCAACAACAAGATATGAGTTGCAGCGGAATGCACTGTCCTGGGGAATTCCAAGCCAGTATACTGAATGGTTATCCTGACTATACAACAGTGTGGGTTTATCAACTCGCTCCATAAACGCTTTACCCATTTCAACAAGATCGATACTGCTCATAGAGAAGATTTTAAGATTTTTTATGAAGGCCGCATTCTTTGAATTCGGGAAGTTCCCACCACCAGCGGCCGGCCCGCTGATCCTCGCCGGGCAGGATAGCACGGGTGCAGGGCTGACAGCCGATGCTGGGGTAACCTTTATCGTGCAACTCGTTATAGGGGATTTTATGCAATCTGATATAGGCCCAGACATCCTCACTGGACCAATTGACCAGTGGATTCAGCTTGATCACCTGGTTCACCTCATCCCACTCAACCCTGTCTGCAGATGAACGTGTTACCGACTGGTCCTTGCGTTGCCCTGTAATCCACACCTTCATTTCATGAAGTGCCCTTTTCAGGGGTTCAATTTTACGCACATGGCAGCAAAACCTCCGGTTTTCAAAACTCTCGTAAAAGAGGTTTATCCCGTAGTTCTTCACCATCTCCTCAACTTTGGCAGCGTCGGGAAAAAAAAGCTCAAACCTGATCCCGTATTTCTGCTCAGTGATATGCATCACATCATAAGTCTCCTGGAAAAGCCGTCCTGTGTCAAGGGTAAAGAATCGGACATGAAGGTTGATACCGGCAAGCATAGCGGTAATCACCTGGTCTTCGGCACCAAAGCTCGAGGAAAAGGAAACCGTTTCGGGGTATTCCGATACAAACCAACTGATGGCCTCTTCAGGTGTGGCTGTCGCAAACCGTTGATTCAATTCCGCAATCAGATCTTTCATAGACTACACTTGGAGGTTAAATTCACTGTGAAAGTACGAAATTACCTGCAATAAATACAAGGGTGCACAACAAGAAAAATGTAATTTTGGACAAACAATTGACTATGCGCGTACACTTTATTGCCATCGGTGGCAGTGCCATGCATAACCTGGCGATCGCCTTACATAAAAAAGGTTACCATGTGACCGGTTCCGACGATGAGATTTTCGAACCTTCGAAAGGACGTCTTGCGAAATACGGATTGCTTCCCGCCACAGAGGGGTGGGATCCAGGCCGGATCACCAGAGAAGTGGACACCATCCTGCTTGGTATGCATGCCAAGGCCGACAACCCCGAACTCCTGCGGGCCCGGGAGATGGGGATAAAGATTTACTCCTACCCCGAATATCTTTTTGAACAGTCAAAAGATAAAAAACGGGTAGTGATCGGCGGAAGTCACGGCAAGACTACTATCACTGCGATGATCCTTCATGTGTTGAAACACGCCGGCATCGACTGCGACTACATGGTTGGGGCCCAGCTGGAGGGATTTGAAGTGATGGTCAAACTCACGGATGAGGCCCCGGTGATGATTTTCGAAGGTGACGAATACCTCACCTCCCCTATCGACCGGCGGCCAAAGTTCCACCTCTACATGCCACACATTGCCCTGCTCAGCGGCATAGCCTGGGATCACATCAACGTGTTTCCAACGTTTGAGAACTACCTGGAGCAATTCCTCATCTTCATCAGCCTGATAGCGCCCGGCGGATCCCTGATCTACTGCCAAAACGATCCTGAACTCTGCGGAATCTCTGAAAATTCACGAACCGATATCGCACTTCTCCCCTATTCCATCCCGGCCAATTCGGTGCAGAATGGCATTACCACAATCAAAGCCGACGGCGCTGAATACCCCCTGCAGGTATTCGGCAACCATAACCTTATGAACCTCGACGGCGCCCGCCTGGTTTGCCGTGAATTGGGGATTGACGACGAGACTTTTTTCACAGCCATAATGAGTTTCAAAGGGGCCTCAAAACGGCTGGAACTTGTTGCACGCAATGAGCAAACACTGGTTTACAAGGATTTTGCCCATGCCCCATCGAAAGTAAAGGCAACACTGGAGGCGGTTAAGGAACAATTTACCGGGATGCAGGTGCTGGCCTGCCTCGAGCTCCACACTTTCAGCAGTCTGAGCGAGGCCTTTTTAAGTCACTATAAGGGGGCGCTCGATGCCGCGGATAAGGCCATCGTCTATTTCAGTCCGCATGCCCTGAAGCTGAAGCGGCTTCCGCTCATCACGGCGGAACAGGTGAGAAAGGGATTCGGAAACGAAAAACTTGAGGTTTTCACCGATTCAGGACTTCTGCTGGAGCGGCTTCTGAACGAAAAAAAGTCCGGCACAGTGTTCCTGATGATGAGTTCAGGGAATTACGACGGGATCGACCTCAGGGAGATTCTAAAAGGATGACGGATGAAGGAATGTTAAAAATGAAGCCGACGCCAAAAACGTTTTCAATACTTAAGTTTGGATCTTCCTTCAGATATTTGCGTATTTTGGTTATAAAAACATCCAGGCTCCTGCCGAAAAAATAATCGTTCTCTCCCCACAACGCGGTTAACAGATCTTCCCGCTTTATTATATGATTCCGATGGGCAGATAGATACTTAAGAATTTCACTTTCCTTTTCAGTGATACGTTTTGTTTTCCCGTCAATGGTAATGGACTGATTATTAAAGTCGAAGGTGTACTTCCCTAATGAAATATTTTCAGACTTGCCATCGTTTTTATTTTCCGGACTCCTTCGAATAATAGCCTTGATTTTCCAGAGCAGCTCTTCCTCATCAAAGGGTTTCGTGATATAATCATCGGCCCCCAGGCCATACCCTTTTAATTTATCCTCCTTCAAAGACTTTGCCGTAATAAAAATGAGAGGTGTTTTTTTTCCATTAAACCCGATCGCTTTTGCCAGAGAAAAACCGTCCATTTTAGGCATCATGACATCCAGCAGGCACAGATCAAATTGACTTCCCTGGTATGCTTTTAAGGCCATTTCCCCGTCTTTACAAAGCTTTACATCAAAGCCTTCAGTCTCCAGGTAATCAACCAGAAGGATTCCTAAATTAAGATCATCCTCCGCCAGTAAAATTTTGGGTCTCTCTTCAGACATCGGGAAATGTAATTGTGAATGTTGTACCCTGTCCTTTTTCGCTGAAGAGCTCAATGGTTCCTCCATGCAGTTCAACGATCTTTTTTGTGTAAGCCAGGCCGAGGCCGAATCCCTTCACATCATGCACATCCCCGGTTGGAACTCTGAAAAATTTATCGAATACCCTTTTTTGATATTCCTTTTCTATACCAATGCCTTCATCGGAAACTGAAACAATCAGGTTCTGTCCAATATTGGATGTCTGAACAGATAATTCAGGTTTTTCACAGGAATATTTGATGGCGTTGTCGACCAGGTTGCAAATGGCATTTGAAAGATGGGAGCTGTCGCCCCTTATCACAAACCTGGCGGCATTGAGACTCAATGTTAGATTTCCCTGCTTGTTCTCGACCTGCAGTCTGATCGATTTTAAAGATTCAGTTATCAGCACATGCATATCCAATTCGGATTTTTGAAGAGGAATTTCACCTCTTTCAAGTGCGGTCATGCTGAGCACCTGATCGACCTGAAGCCGCAGTTTCTCATTCTCCTCAAGAATTATACCCGAGTAATGCTTTATTTTATCCTCCTGCCGTACAGATGAATCCTTAAATATCATCTTGCCTGCCAATGCAATATTTGTTAATGGCGTTTTAAATTCATGGGTCATGTTATTTAAAAAGTCGGTTGTATGCTCCGAGATTAGCTTCTCCTTCATAAGCGACAGGATGGTTCGCCAGAACAATACGAGAACTACAAGTATAAGGATGACAGAAGTGATGAACAGGGGCCCCATCTCCGCCATTATGAACTGCTTTTTCTCAGGGAAGATGAGTTTCAGTTCTATCTCACTTCTACCGCGGGTATCATCCAAAGGCTTATTATAGATGTAATCTGCAAAACCGTTTTCATTTTCAGCTGCGAATCCGGGTTTTGCGACCACGAATGAATAGTCGATATGAAAGTTGTAAAACTTCATATAATGCTTTAACAGTGAGTCTATTTTATGCACTTCATTCTTGCCCAATTTTATGTTTAATCCTGAGGCACTATCCATTTCAGCGCAAGCCTCGATTTTTATACAGGTTTCTTTATCTGCACTCAGTGCATCGGTTGTTCTTGAAAGTACAATGTTTGCCCTTTCATTAAACAACTCTTCTTTTATTTTTGCTGTCCGGAAGATCCAATTCACCTGAATGATCAGCACTATCAGAAGTGCGACCGAAGATATTCCGACAAACAGCCAGGTCCGGATCAGTTTCATAAGAGTCTTCAAAATTAGTCATTTCCCATAGCATATTACGTACATTAACAAGTCATTAACAATTCGATAACTACTCAGTAACAAAACTCCGCATAAATAATAATTATATTTGCCAGACAAATTTTTACCATCCATTTTAAACCATAAACCATGAAAAATATTCTCATCTCTATATTCACACTCGGTATTACACTATCCTCAACTATCGGGAACGGTAATCAGTCCGGAGAAAATGGAAAAATATCCGGGATTGTCACCTTTAATGAGGTTTTCGAGTCGTCATGCAAGGCTGATGGCGGAGCAGAAATCTATGCTATTCGCGAAACCGATCTCGGATCGACGCAATATGCTGACATAGCTTCGGTCATAGAGAGCTTGCAATCCAATAAATCGGATTATTGGTGGTTACAGTACAATGTCATTGATCCTGTCAAAATTAAAAAGATACAGGACAATTTTGATGATTTGTCGGGAACTGCGGGCAGGTACATACAGGGGTTCAAACAACTGCCTGCCATTATAAGGACATCAGCAAACGGAAATGGAAGCTATAGCTTAAATGTACGACCCGGCAGATATTGTCTGCTGATCGTTTCCGCTAATATTAAAAGTAATAACCTTGCAGAAGCCAAAGGTAAAATCGATTACCGTATTGTTGATATCAAACCGGTTTCGGGAAGTATCCTCAATGTCAATTTTGAGAAGCTGGACAAAATGATGCCCATCCTCCTCACAAGAAGTTTACTGAAAGGATGTTAATTCACCTCGTCACCACGGCACCACGTCACTTTGTCACTACGTCACCACGTCACCTGGGGTTTTTACCCGTTCATCGAAATCAGGAACTCCTCATTCGAGTTCGTGAACTTCATCCGTTCTTTCAGGAATTCCATGGCTTCGAGCGGGTTCATGTCGGCCAGGTGGTTGCGCAGTATCCAGATCCGCTGCAGCGCCTCTTTGTCGAGCAGCAGGTCTTCGCGACGCGTGCTTGAGGAGACGATGTCGATAGCCGGGTAGATGCGTTTGTTCGATAGTTTACGGTCGAGCTGCAACTCCATATTACCGGTACCCTTGAACTCTTCAAAGATCACTTCGTCCATTTTGGAGCCGGTTTCGATGAGGGCCGTGGCGATGATGGTAAGTGAGCCGCCGTTTTCAATCTGGCGGGCAGCGCCAAAGAAACGTTTTGGTTTCTGGAGGGCATTGGCTTCAACACCACCCGAAAGAACCTTGCCTGATGCAGGAGCTACTGTGTTGTAAGCACGTGCCAGACGGGTGATGGAGTCGAGCAGGATCACGACGTCGTGACCACATTCGACAAGACGTTTGGCTTTCTCAAGAATGATATTCGAAATGCGGGCATGACGTTCTGCCGGTTCATCAAAGGTTGATGAGATGACCTCGGCCTTTACGCTGCGCTGCATGTCGGTGACCTCCTCAGGACGCTCGTCGATGAGCAGAATAATCATGTATACATCAGGATGGTTGGCCGCGATGGCATTGGCGATCTCCTTCAGCAGAACCGTTTTACCGGTTTTGGGCTGGGCAACGATCAATCCACGCTGTCCGAAACCGATCGGGGCGAACATATCGATGATCCTCGTCGACATACTTTCGTTCTTGTGTCCGGTGAGTTTGAACTTCTTCATCGGGAAGAGCGGGGTAAGGTAGTCGAAAGGGATGCGGTCGCGCACCTCTTCCGGCTTGCGGCCATTGATGAGTTCCACCTTGATAAGCGGAAAATATTTTTCACCCTCTTTCGGCGGACGGATAGTACCGCGAACGGCATCACCTGTTTTGAGCCCGAAGAGCTTGATCTGCGACTGCGATACGTAGATATCGTCGGGCGAGTTGAGGTAGTTATAGTCGGAGGAACGGAGGAAACCGTAGCCGTCGGCCATGATCTCAAGAACACCCTCACTGGTGATGATACCATCGAATTCGAAGGTATACTCTTCGCGGCGGCGCTCCTGGAATTTTCGGGGATGCTCTCGCGGTTTGCCATCTTCAGGTACGGCCTGAACAGCGGTTTCAGCCAGAACTTCAGGAGTTGTTCCATCAATGAGCTCTCCATTAACTTCCGGAGTCTGGATCTCATCAAGCGGGTTGACAGGATCGACGAAAGGCTTTGCTTCGACAATTGGCACATCAAATTCGTAACGTTCTTCAGGTTTGTCGGGAATTTCAGGCAGTGTCATCTTAACGAAAGGCTCCAAAGGTGCATTTTCTCCGACGGGGCGGAAAGGTTTGGGATCGCGGGGACGCTGATCGCGCGGACCTTTGTTATCTCTGGGTGGACGCTGATCGCGCGGAGCATTCGGGTCACGCGGCTCGCGCGGCGGACGCTGGGCAGCATTAGGATCACGTGGCTCGCGCGGCGGGGCATTGGGATCACGCGGCTCGCGCGGCGGGCGCTGTGCAGCATTGGGATCGCGCGGCTCGCGCGGCAGTTTGGGAGCACCGTCATCCTCTTTCCTGGGCCGGCCGCGGAAAGGCTTCCGTTGTTCCTGTTTCTCCTGGCTGAGGATCTCCTCCGAAGGGTTGAGGGCCTGGTGGTCGAGGATCTTATAGATGATATCCTGTTTTTCGAGTTTGTCGACCTTGGGGATGTTTAGCTGTCGTGCTATTTCACGGATCTCCGACAACTCTTTGCTGTCGAGGGAAATAATGTCATACATGTTGGGGGTAATTTAATTTGCTGATTGTGGAGTGCACAAAAAATGAAGATAGGTGGATTATTTAATAAAGAATTGTGTTGAAAAGCAACTGAAAAAGTAAAAGAAATATACTCGGGGTGGTAAAAATCGGTACAAAGATATAAAAATAAACCCAATTGTCAACATTTATTTCACGACACTTTTTAGCAGCATCGGAAATCTTCCTAATTTTGCCCTGCCAAAACAGCCACCTATGTTACAACGAATTCAGACCGTATACCTTGCCATTGCAGCGATTGCCTGCATCGTCCTCTACTTTTTCCCCATTGCCGATTTCTACAATGAGGTACAGGGAAACTACAAATTTTACATCTGCCATATCCGTTGCATGGATCCGGAACCAAAGCTTCACTTCAGCCTGCTTTTCTCCTTGCCTGCCATTCTGCTCAGCCTCGCCTCGATCCTCTTTTCATCATTCACCATCTTCCTTTATAAAAAACGGTGGCTGCAGATCCGGCTTATCGCATTTAACGCCATTACCCTCATTGTACTTATCCTCGTCCTCTTCTTTTTCTACACCGCCCAGCTCAAGACCATGACGGGCGCCGAACCCGATTACACCTACCCGGGAATGCTTCTGCCCATCCTCTCACTTGTGATGCTGATCCTCGCCAACCGCGCCATCCGGAAGGATGAACAGCGGGTGAAGTCGGCAGACAGGCTCAGGTAATGTGCCGATGTGCCGATGTGCCAATGTGCCGATGTGCCAATGTGCCGATGTGCCGATTTGATGCATTCGTGCATTCGTGCATTTGTACATTCAATTTCTCGGGATATCCAGCACCTCAAGGTCCTTCATGTTTTCTCCGTCGATGCTGAATCTCACCGCTGTGATGGATTTATGAAGTCCCGAGTTTCCTGCTGCGCCGGGGTTGATGTGAAGCAATTCGTATTTCTTGTCGTAAATTACCTTAAGAATATGGGAATGGCCACAGACATAGAGTTTCGGGCGCTCCTTTTCAATGAGTTCACGAACTTCCCGCTCGTAATGTCCCGGGTAGCCGCCGATGTGGATCATCAGCACCTTTACCTTTTCAACCATGAATAATTGAATCCTCGGATGTTCCTGCCGCACCGCCTGTCCGTCGATATTGCCATATACCGCCCGCAACGGTTTTATTGCCGCCAGCTGCCTTCCCACCTGCACATCGCCCATGTCGCCTGCATGCCAGATCTCATCGACCTCTGCGAAAAAGTTCAGCACTCTTTCTGAGAGATGGCCATGTGTGTCGGAGAGGATGCCAATGCGGGTCATGAAGGCAAAGGTAAAGAAATAATAAGCGCCCCAAAGGCAACCCACCGGCCACATATCATGTCTTTTAGTATATTTGTATGTTATGGTTTTGCTTCTGCTACAGAAGAGGTTATTGATTACCAGCCAGGTGACAAAAAGATATATAATAACGTCTATCGCCCTCCTTACCCTTACAGTCATGCACCTGCATGGTTTGGCTGGTGATATTCCCGGGAAACAATCGCTCAATTCCCGGGTAAAATCCGGCTTTATCGAAAACAAAGGGCAAGTCATCGACCAGAACAACAAACCCAATCCATCCATTCTGTACCTGCTGAATACCCCGGGGATGAACGTGCAGTTGAGGCGGGGAGGGTTTTCATACGATCTATATCGAATAACGAACAAAGAACAACGAACGGCGAATTACGAAGTTTTGGATCATGACACTTCACTCACCACTCACCATTCACCACTCACCTATTCACCCTCTGATACAATTGTCCATTGTCAATTGTCAATTATCAATTATCACAGAATCGACTTCGACCTCCTCAACCCCAATCCCGCCTGCGAAATCATCACCGCCGGCAGGTCTGACGACTATGCGATCTACTACACGACCGGGACGCCCGCCGCAGGGGTGACAGATGTGCGGTCGTACCAAACCGTCACCTATAATAATATATACCCTAATATCGACCTCGAGTTCATAGCCGATGCAAAGTCGGGGGTGAAGTACAACTTCGTGGTGCACCCGGGGGGAAAACTCTCTTCCATCCGGATGAAGATCACCGACCCGGAGATCGTTGTCAATGAGATCGGCTCACTCCTGCTGAAAACCAGTCAGGGCACCATCGAAGAGGCGATCCCCGAAAGCCACTACCGGCTGGCCGGTGCCGACAAAGCCGTGAAAGTAAAGTTTTACAAAGTTTCCCCGGGAGTTTACGGATTTTTGCCCGACAGTCCAATTCCGGCCAATACCACCCTGACCATTGACCCTATGCCCGACAGGGTGTGGGGGACGTATTATGGAGGGACTGATTATGATGTCGTATTTGCTACTGCCATCGATATTGATAAAAACTGTTATATAGCAGGACGGAGCTCCTCAGTTGCAAACATTGCCACAACCGGTGCTCACCAGGAAAATTTGAGCGTAGGCAGCGACGGGTTCATGGCAAAGTTCAATTCGGCCGGCACCCGGATTTGGGGGACTTATTATGGAGGAAGCGGGTCGGATCAAATTTTGGGAATCTCATTAACTCCCGAGATGAAGATCATAATAGCCGGGGAGACAAATTCTGAACAAAACATATCAACCCTGGGTTCATTTCAACCGGTAATCGGGGGCGCCCCTTTTCAGGATGCATTTCTAGTGAAATTTGAAAACTCAGGCATAAGGGTTTGGGGTACCTATTATGGTGGTGCGGATATTGATCTCGGCTATGCTTGTGCTGTCGATCCTGCAGGTAATATTTATCTTACAGGAATGGCTCGGTCTGCAACCGGAATAGCCACTGCAGGGGCTCACCAGGAGACACCGGGATTGTTAAATGATGTTTTCCTGACAAAATTCACTCCAGACGGAAACCGGATATGGGGCACTTATTACGGTGGTGATTGTAACGACGACCCTGCTGTTGATGGTGCTGTTACAGTCGATGGAAGCAGTATTGTATACATTGGCGGCATGACCTGTTCAACAACCAATATTGCTACTACCGGAGCCTTTCAACCGACATTGAGCGGAACAGGCACCGCAGATGGGTTCCTCGTGAAATTCGATGGAAACGGAGTAAGAGATTGGGGCACATATTACGGTGGGCCTCTCGATGACCGGATCAATTTTTTAAAAGTGTCGGCACAAAGTAAGATCATGATTGCCGGCGAGACTCAGTCGCAGTCAGGCATTGCAAGCCCGGCTGCATTTCAGTTACTCTTTGGGGGTGGAAATGAAGATTCATTTCTTGGAATCTTTTCCAGTGATGGGCAGCGGGATTGGGTCACCTATTATGGCGGAACAAATGATGATGCTGCTACAGCAGGATTTCCTTCCCCTAATGGCGATTATTATTTCGGAGGATATACGAAATCTCTTAATGCCATCTCCACCCCAGGTGTCTTTCAGCCAGTTTATGCAGGTGGGATTTGGGACGCCATGCTGATGAAGTTCGATGGAGCAGGTAGCCGGATTTGGGGGACTTATTATGGCGGAGAAGGAAGCGACTGGGGTTATTCAATAAATGGAGAAAATAGCAATATATATTTCGCTGGTGCAACCAATTCCCTAACCGGGGTCGCGACTTCCAGCTCCCATCAACCCGATTATGGGGGTGGAACCTGGGACGGTTTCCTGGCCAAATTCACCGAATGCACGCCACCTGTCATCACAATTGCCGGTAACATCTCCGTTTACCAGGGCAGCAGTGAAGTTTACACCACGCAGCCGGGCATGACAGGATACACCTGGACCTTTTCTCCCGGAGGTGCCCTAGTTGGTGGAGGGACTGTCACCGACAATACCATTACAATCCAGTGGAACACGTTGGGGGCGCAATGGGTGAAGGTGAATTACACCAATGCGGATGGGTGCAGTGCAACCGATCCGTTTCAGCTGGATGTTACTGTTTTGCCCAACCCCGTAAACATCGGGTTTAACGCTCCCGACACCGTATGCGTTGGCTCACCGGTTAACATTACAAACCTCACTTCGGGCGGCTCTACCTATTACTGGAACTTCTGTTCCGGAAGTGCCACCAACGACCCCACAGGTGCAAACATCGGCAATCCGGGCAGCCTGATGAATATGCCCACTTATATTACACTTGTCCGACAAGGAAACGAATGTTATTCATTTGTAAGTTGCCAGGGGGTCGGGGTAATCAGGTATTATCACGGAACAAGCTTTACAAACAACCCAATCAGTTGGACAAACCTGGGAAATTTTGGTGGCTTGATCCCTTACAGCGAGGAGGGAATACAGGTTAAACAGGATGGCGTTAACTGGTACGGTTTTGTAAACAGCGTTACCACCCTGATCCGGCTCGATTTTGGAAATTCACTCGCGAACACCCCGACGGCAGTGAATATTGGTCCTTTTCCCGCATTTAATATGGCACATGGACTTGCC
>CAYHCQ010000066.1:0-17578 GCA_964355115.1 uncultured Prolixibacteraceae bacterium
CCTAACTGCGGTGGATTTCAGGCCATGCAATTTATTTATGATGATGGTACAGCCGAAAACGGATGGTGTATAAATCCCGGATACACTGCCTGGTTGGGAAATGAATTTCCCGTGTCAGGCAACTATAGCGGAATACTGAAGTCCTTCGACCTTTGGTTTCAGCATAATGCAAGTCAAGGAAATGAGCAGGTTACCCTGGAGGTTTTTGACATGTCGCACAACCTGCTGGGAAGCAGCGCCCCCTTTACCCCGCCCGACGACTCCTGGATAAATGTTCAGGTAAACGATATTTCTTTTTCCGGTCCTTTTCTGGGGATGGTTCTCTGGAATAACCTCACTGCACAAACAAATTATCTTGGAACCGATGAAAACGGACCCTATGCATCAGATGATCTCGCCTGGTATTCTGATGGTGCGGTTTGGGAAAAACTCTCCGTTGCAGCCGGTTCCGAGTCAAGTGTGTTCCTGCTTCGTGCGAATGCACGGGTTGATACGGGTAAGGAGCCGGACGAGACCGACAGCAGTGTCCTGGCAGGCTACAATGTTTACCGGACCGATTCAACCGGGACAGGTCCTTTTTATCTGCAAACCCCGGTGCCTGTTACAACCACTAATTATGCTGATCAGCTCCCCTACTGGTGGTATTATCCGGACATCTTTCGCTATTACGTCACGGCCGTTTTTAAAGAATCAGAAACCGACACCTCCTTTTGTGAGCCATCAACTGATACGATAAATGTATATGTGGTGTCTACCGAGGAGCATCGATTATCCAAATTTATCTGTAGTCCCAACCCCGCCAGCCAGACGGTGACGATTTCCGGAACATCCGCCATCCGGAGCATTGAGGCTGTCAATTTCCTGGGTGAAACCATTTATATCCGTCACGAAATCAATGAACAGAACTGTCTGATTGATGTGATTGGCTGGCCCTCTGGAATCTATTTCGTTAAAGTAACCGATGATAAGCGGTCAGGGATCGTCAAGCTGGTTGTGCAGCATTAATAAAACTCCACCGTCCGCTCCTGCTCCCCGCTGATGGTCACCTTCACGACATCTGGCGGAAGGAGTTCCTCAATCAGTTCGGGCCATTCGAGAAAACAGTAGTTTCCTGAGTAGATGTAGTCTTCGTAGCCGATATCGAAAACCTCTTCAAGTTTTTTTATGCGGTAGAAATCGAAGTGAAAAATGGAATCGCCGGTTTGGGTTTTGTATTCATTGATAATTGCAAACGAGGGACTTTGAACGATGTCGGAAACACCTAAAACCTTGCAAATCGCCTTTATAAAAGTGGTCTTCCCCGCCCCCATCCTGCCATAAAAGGCAAACACCCGGGAGTCGGGATATGCGCCCAACAGCCTCTCCGCCGCCGGAACCAGATCAACCTCGCTATTACATACAATTCTAATCATCCCTCAACTTACATCATGCATCTTGCATCATCTGTCATCTCACATCCCACATCCCACATCCCGCACCTACTACCTCTTCTTCAGCGTTATAAACGGAATCATCACCTCCTCCATCGAAATGCCTCCGTGCTGGAAGGTATTCTTGTAATAGTTCACGTAATAATTGTAGTTATTCGGATAGGCAAAGAAATCGTTATTCCGGCAAAAGACAAAAGAGGAGCTCACATTGGTTCGGGGCAGGAAGGCGTCGTTCGGATTCTTGACCTCGAAAACCTCGTTACGTTCGTACTTCAGCGCCCGGCCGTTTTTATACCGGAGGTTTGAGTTGGTGTTGCGGTCGCCGAGTACCTTCACGGGGTTGTCGACGCGGATGGAGCCATGGTCGGTGGTAATCACCACGTTCACATCCTTCTCGGCCAGGTACCTGAAGATCTCAATCAGCGGGGAGTGCTGGAACCAGCTGAGGGTAAGCGAACGGTAAGCCTTTTCGTCGTCGGCCAGCTCGCGGATGATCTCCATCTCGGTACGGGCATGGGAGAGCATATCGACGAAGTTGTAAACGATGAAGTTGAGTTTGTTCACCATTAGGTTGGGCATCAGTTCCACCAGTTTCTTCCCGTAGGTCTGGTTGAGAACCTTATAATACGAGTACTTTACATCGCGGCCGTAACGTTTTAGCAGTTCCCCAAGCAGTTCACTTTCGTAATTGTTTTTGGGTCCCTCTTCATCTTCATTGACCCAATACTTTGGATATTTTTTCTCAATTTCGGTGGGAAGCAATCCCGAGAAGAGGGAGTTGCGTGCGTACTGTGTGACGGTAGGCAGGATACTGTAGTAGACCTCCTCCTTTTCGACACGGAAATACTCCTCAAGGCTTGGCTGCAATACCTTCCACTGGTCGAAGCGCAGGTTATCGATAAGGATCACAAAAAGGGGCTTGTCTTCATTCATCAGGGGAAACACCTTTTCCTTGACCACATTGTGCGATTGTACCGGACGGTTCTGGGTCTTGCCCTGCGCCCAGTCGATGTAGTTGCGCTCCACAAAACGGCTGAAGACACTGTTGGCCTCATCCTTCTGCATTTTCAGCACCTGGTTCATGCCGTCGTCCGACGACTGTCCCAGCTTGATTTCCCAATAGATCAATTTTTTGTACACCTCCGGCCACTCTTCATGCGTGAGTTTGTTGCTGATCTCCATTCCGATGTTGCGGAACTCCTGCTGATAATGGTGAGAGGTTTTCTCACTCACGAGTTTTTTATTCTCCAGGTTCTTTTTGAGGCATAGCAAGATCTGGTTCGGCTTTACCGGCTTGATGAGGTAATCGGCAATGTTCGATCCGATGGCATCCTCCATGATGCTCTCCTCCTCGCTCTTGGTGATCATCACCACCGGGAGGTTCGAATGAACTGCTTTGATTTTCAAAAGAGTCTCAATTCCCGAGAGTCCGGGCATCTGTTCATCGAGGAAAACAATATCGAATGGTTTGCCTTTTATAATTTCAATGGCATCGTGTCCGTTATTTACAGTAGAAACATCATAACCCTTCTCTTTAAGGAAGATGATATGGGGTTTTAAAAGGTCAATTTCATCATCGACCCACAATATGGTTACCTTCTCCATTCCGTCGTGTTTGTTGTTTCTATTAAATGTCGTAATATTGCTTTTATTGTGCCGGCTGGTCCAGTTTTATAGTTATTTAACAAAGTTAGGTGAATTTCCCAACAACCAATAAAAGGAAGAATATCAACGACCCTGTATACGGGTTTATTACGATCCCGAACAGCACTGTCTTTGATGTTATTGAACATCCCTGGTTCCAGCGGATGCGGCGCATTAAGCAGCTCGGATTAACGCACTACACCTACCCTTCGGCCCAGCATACCCGGTTTCAGCATGCCCTGGGCGCCATGCACCTGATGGGGCTGGCCATCGATGTGCTGCGGGCAAAGGGAATCGACATCACCGAAGATGAGGCCACCGGGGTTACCCTTGCCATCCTCCTTCACGACATCGGACATGGCCCTTTTTCCCATACCCTGGAGCAGTCGATCGTGCCCGACCTCACCCACGAAGACCTCTCAAAGCTTTTCATGGCCGGGCTCAACCGCCACTTCAACGGATCGCTCGATAAAGCCTGTGCCATATTCAGCGGTACCTATCCCAAGAAATTCCTTCACCAGCTGGTCTCAAGCCAGCTCGACATGGACCGGCTCGATTACCTGTCGCGCGACAGCTTTTTCACCGGTGTTGCTGAAGGTGTAATCAGCACCGACCGCATCATCAAGATGCTCACAGTAGTGAACGACGAACTGGTGGTAGAGGCCAAAGGGATCTATTCCATCGAGAAATTCCTTGTTTCACGCCGGCTGATGTACTGGCAGGTGTACCTGCACAAGACGGTGATCGCCGCCGACCAGATGCTTGTGAACCTCCTCCGCCGGGCTAAATTTCTGGGAGAACAGGGTACCCCGATGTTTGCAACTCCGGTATTAGACGCCTTTCTCAGGATGAATCCCCGGAAAGCCGATTTTGAGAACGATCCCAAATGGCTTGAGCGGTTTGCCCTGCTCGACGACATCGATATTTTTACTTCGATAAAGGTCTGGGTGAACCACCCCGACAGTATCCTTTCCGACCTCTGCCGGCGACTGCTCAACCGCGACCTGTTCAGGGCCGAGATGCAGAAGGTGCCCTTCGATTCCGGTTATGTGGAGAAGATCAGGAAGTCTGCAGAGGAGCGCTGCGGGCTCACCCCCGATGAGACCTCCTATTTCGTGACCTGCGATGTGGTTGAGAACAAGGCTTACAACCCCCGTCACGAGCGGATCATGATAAAAGAGAAATCCAATATCCTGGTTGATATCTCCGAGGCCTCCGAACAACTAAACGTTGCAGTTCTCCCGACAACAGTAAGCAAATTCGTATTGTGCTACCCCAAGGAGTTATCTGTATGATTTACTGATGTTTGAAAATTCTTGTTCAGCCATACAGATTTTTTTGGTAACTTGCGGCCTCTTTGTGCGCGGTTCCGGCACACAAAATAAATTATAACTGAATGGATTTCACAGCCTTACAGATTGCCGGCTTCTTGAATGGTACCGTTGAGGGTGATCCGGGGGTTAAGGTATCGAATCTGTCGAAGATCGAAGATGGTTTGCCCGGCACGATGACCTTTCTGTCAAACACCAGGTATGCTCCGCATCTTTACACGACTTGCGCTTCGATTGTTGTTGTTAACAATGACTTCCCGGTTACCCAGCCGGTTGCTGCAACCATGATCCGGGTGGCCGATGCCTATTCAGCCTTTGCACGCCTGCTTGAGATGTTCCATTCGACCGACAGCAACAAAAAAGGAATTTCGGAGCAGGCATCTGTTCATGCCTCGGCTGTGCTGGGTGACAACGCCTATGTCGGAGAATTCACTGTTCTGGGCGAAAATACAAAGATTGGCAGGAATGTGAAAATATATCCGCAGGTCTTCATTGGCGATAATGTCACCATCGGCGACGACTGCATTTTTTATCCCGGCGTAAAAGTTTACCACAACTGCATCATCGGCAACAGTTGCACCTTTCATTCGGGTGTGGTGATCGGCTCCGACGGATTCGGATTCGCACCTCAGCAGGACAACAACTACCATAAGATCCCGCAGGTTGGCAACGTGATCGTTGAAGACCATGTGGAGATCGGCTCAAACACCACGATCGACCGGGCCACACTGGGTTCAACCTTTATCAGGCGCGGCGTAAAGCTCGATAACCTGATCCAGGTGGGTCACAATGCCGAGATCGGCGAAAACACAGTCATCGCTGCCCAGGCAGGGATTTCCGGCTCGACGAAGATTGGCAAAAACTGCATGATCGGCGGGAAAGTGGGCATTATCGGCCACATCACCATCGCCGACAATGTAAAGATCGGCGCCGGATCGGGCATCGAACACAGCATTACGAAAGAGGGGGCTATCTTGCTGGGCGCCCCGGCCATTGAGATTGGCAAGGCCCGAAAGAATTTTATTCATTGGCGAAACCTCGATGAGATTGTGAAGACGGTTTACCGCCTCGAAAAAGAGTCAAAGAAGAGACATGAGTGAAAAACAGAGAACAATAAAGGCTCCGGTGAGCATATCCGGAGTCGGGTTACATACCGGTAACGAGGTCGTCATCACGTTTAAACCTGCGCCCGAAAATTATGGCTACAAGTTCAAACGTGTCGATCTGAATTCGGATGTACTTATCGATGCAGACGTTGACCATGTTGTGGATACCTCCAGGGGTACCAGCCTTGAGGTTGATGGCGTGCGGGTTGATACCGTTGAACATGTGCTGGCTGCCCTGGCCGGACTCGAAATTGACAACGCCCTCATCGAACTGAACCAGTCGGAGACGCCCATCCTCGATGGGAGCTCGCACTTTTATGTGGAGGCGCTCCTGAAGACCGGAATTATTGAGCAAAAGGAGTTACGCAAATATTTCGAACTCACCTCCAATGTCACCTATACCAATGCTGAAAAGAAGGTGGAGATGATCGCCATCCCTTCTAAAGATTTCCGCGTTTCGGTTATGATCGACTATGAATCGAAGGTGCTTCAGTCGCAGAATGCGACCATGACAAACATTCATCATTTCAAAGATGACTTCGCTTCATGCCGCACGTTCGTCTTTCTTCATGAGCTGGAGTTCCTGCTCAACAACAACCTTATCAAAGGCGGCGACCTGAGCAATGCAATCGTATTTGTCGACCGCGTGGTTTCTGAAGAGGAGCTCGATCACCTGGCCCACCTTTTCAACAAGCCCAAGGTGGAGGTACTGAAAGAGGGCATCCTCAACAACCTCGAACTCCGGCATACCAACGAACCGGCGCGCCACAAGCTGCTCGACGTGGTGGGCGATCTCGCCCTGATCGGCATGCCCATCAAGGCACACATTTTTGCGACCCGCCCGGGCCATTACTCGAATGTACAGTTTGCCAGGATGATAAAGAAGCAGATGCTGAAAGAGAAACGTTCGGTGGATATCCACAAGTTCGACCTCAACCAGCCGCCTCTGTACAATATTAACCAGATCATGAACCTGTTGCCGCACAGGCCTCCGTTTCTCTTTATCGACAAGATTATGGAGATGGGCAGCGACTATGTTGTCGGTGTCAAAAATGTTACCATGAACGAGTCGTTCTTCGTTGGCCATTTTCCCGACGAGCCGGTGATGCCCGGTGTGATCCAGGTCGAAGCCATGGCACAGGCCGGGGGAATCCTGGTGCTGAGCACTGTGGAAGATCCGCAGAATTACACTACCCTTTTCGTTAAAATCGAGAATGTTCGTTTCCGGCAGAAAGTCGTTCCAGGCGATACGATCGTCTTCTTCAACCAGCTTAACGCTCCCATCCGCCGCGGCCTGATCTCGATGAAGGGGGTCGCTTATGTGGGCAATAAAATAGTTATGGAGGCTGAAATGATGGCTCAAATCCAACGTAAATAAGGAGAATATGAATCAACCGTTAGCATACGTAAACCCCCAGGCAAAAGTAGCTTCAAACGTTGTGATCGAACCCTTTGTATCGATCGAAAAAAATGTCGTTATTGAAGAAGGTACATGGATCGGCTCCAACGTAACGATCATGGAGGGTGCCCGTATCGGGAAAAATTGCCGGATCTTTCCGGGAGCTGTTATTTCCGCCATCCCGCAGGATCTCAAGTTTGCCGGTGAAGATACAATTGTGAAGATCGGAAACAATGTCACCATCCGTGAATTTGTGACCATCAACCGCGGAACGAAGGCCAGTTACGAGACCGTTATCGGCGACAACGCCCTGATCATGGCCTATGCCCATATCGCCCACGATTGTGTTATCGGAAACAACGTGATCATGGCCAATGCCGCCATGCTTGCAGGGCACGTAACTGTCGACGACTGGGCGATCATCGGCGGCATGGTTCCCATCCACCAGTTCTGCCATATCGGGGCGCACTCCATCATTGCAGGCGGCGCCGGAGTTGGCAAGGATGTTCCGCCTTATACCAAGGCAGCACGGAGCCCTCTCTCCTACGTCGGGGTGAATTCGGTCGGTTTGCGCAGGCGTGGTTTCTCCCCCGAGGTGATCAACAAGATCCAGGAGATCTACCGGATTATTTTTGTTAAAGGATACAATGTTTCGCAGGCCGTTGCCATCATTGAGGCGCAGGTAGAGGCCACTCCCGAGCGCGATGAGATCCTGCAGTTCATCTCCAACTCGAGCCGCGGCATCATGAAAGGATATTCGCGGTTCCGCGACAAGAAGGAATGAAAATTACCTTACAGGATATTGGCAAAAAATTCAACACTGAGTGGATATTCAGAGGCGTTGATTTCACCTTCGCGGAGAAGAGCACGGCTGCCATCCTGGGCCGCAACGGCTCAGGAAAATCGACACTTCTGCAAGTCGTTGCCGGCAATTTGCACCCCACTGCCGGACAGGTAACCTACACTTACAAAAACGAAACCATTGCCGATACAGAGGTGTTCAGGCTGCTTGCCCTTGTGGCTCCCTACCAGGAGCTGATAGAAGATTTCGACCTCCGGGAGATGCTCACTTTCCACTTTTCGTTCAAACCGATGCTGCCTGGTTTTTCCCATTCCCTGATTACCGACCTGCTTGGTTTCAATAATACCGGTCATAAGCAGATCAGGCAATTCTCATCGGGGATGAAGCAGCGCGTGAAACTTGTCACTGCCATCCTGAGCGATGTTCCGCTCCTGCTGCTCGACGAGCCCACAATGAACCTCGACAAAGAAGGAATCGACTGGTACCTCAACCTTGTGAACGATCATGCCAAACACCGCACGGTGATCATCTGCTCCAACCTTCATCAAACCGAATCGGCGTTTGCAAACTCCAGCCTGCACATCGAAGAGTTCAAGTGAACGAGTGAACGAGTGAACAAGTGAACAAGTGAACATTTTACCATTTCAGTTGTGGGCAACGAAGTAGTACTCTCCTCCTTCTTCAAACAGGCGTTTGAATTGATCTTCCGTGAGGGATGGCGCTTTGTCGAGGAATGATTTCAGGGTGGAAATTCTCATACCGCAGTCGGAACAGAGGAAGGTGAAGAGTTCGTGCGGCTTTGAATCATAATAATCGGCAGCTCCGAGGCCGAATTCGAAAATAATAACCGGCTTGTTCCGGCAGATTGTCTGTTTGCCGCCTTTCATCACATGGAATTCGGCTCCCTCCACATCTATTTTAATCAGTCCTATTGGAAGATCGGCAGGAATGATGTTGTCGAGAAGGTCGGTTTTGACCGTGATCTGTTCGATTTTAACACTTGGTTCGTCGTACCGGCGCTTTTTTATGCCACTGTAGGCGGGCGCGTTGATTACATGCTGAAAGGTGGTGGTTCCCTTATTGTCGTAGAGGGCGATGTCGAAAACCTTCACCATCTGGTCGGCTTTATATTTGTCTAGAAGCTGAATGTGTAATTCAGGAATCGGTTCGAAAGCATACTTGGTTCCAAGGGGGGAGCCGGCGATCATAAGGTCAAGAATCTCTCCTTTATGACAGCCTATATCGATGCAGTTTGATTGGTGATGGAGGGTTTGCTGAATTATTTTGCGGGTACAGGCATCGTATTTCTGGTTCCGCGTTACCGAAAGATTGAGCAGGGAAAGCAGTTGTTTGAGAAGTTGTTTCATCAGCCCGTGCTGCAGAAGCGTTAATTTATAAACAGCTGCAAAAATAAGATTTTTATTTCAGGTTTTTTGCCTAATTTTGCAGCCCTTTTTAATGCATTATCATTTAATCATTTATGGCAACAACAGCAGATATTAAGAATGGTCTGGTCATCACTTTCAACAATGACCTGTACAGTATTGTAGAATTTCAGCATGTGAAGCCCGGCAAAGGCCCGGCATTCATCCGTACTAAGTTAAAAAGTCTGAAGCATGGCCGGGTGATCGCCAATACCTTTGATTCCGGGGCAAAGATCGATATTGCGCGGGTTGAAAGGCGAAAATACCAGTATCTCTACAAGGACGATTCGGGGTATCATTTCATGCACATGGAAACCTACGAACAGATCTATATCCCACAGGAACTGATCAATGCACCGCAATTTCTCAAGGAGAGCCAGGAGGTTGAAATCCTGTTTGATGCAGACACAGAAACCGCCCTTACCTGCGAACTCCCTCCCTTCGTTGTGCTCAAGATCACCTATACCGAACCGGGAATGCGTGGCAATACTGCTACTAACACGCTTAAGGACAGTACTGTTGAAACAGGCGCTATTGTTAAGGTTCCTCTCTTTATCGACACGGGTGAGACCATCAGGGTGGATACCCGGACCGGAGCTTATTCAGAGCGGGTGAAAGTTTAAAAACCGTGACTTTTTCTATCTGAGTTTACTCAGGATATCGGGGAGCATTTTCAAAGCTGCTATTTCTCTCCATTTTTTCCGGGCCTCCACTGCCGGGATTCCGAAGTACACTTTTCCTCCTTCAAGAGATTTCTCGGTTCCTGATCCGGCCAGGATTACTGCCCCTTTCCCAATCACAAGATCCTTGTTAACAAGTACATTGGCCCAAAGAATGACATCATCCTCAATCCGGGTCACCCCGGCAATTGCGCAGAAAGCCCCGATGAGGCAATTTCTGCCGATATAGGTATCGTGACCAATCTGAACATGGTTATCAAACTTGGTTCCGGCAGAAATCCTGGTATCCCCGGAAACGCCCTTATCAATGCTTGTTTGCGCTCCTATCTCAACATTGTCTTCAATCACAACCCTTCCGCATGACTCAAGTTTTCTGTAGCCTTCGGGACGACGCTGGTAATAATATGCATCGGCCCCGATCACTGCCCCGGAATGAACGATCACGTTGTTTCCGATCACGGTATGATCATATATACTTGCATTGGCATGAATAATGCAATTTTTTCCGATCGTAACATGATTGCCGATAAAGGCATTGGGCTGGATTATTGTTCCTTCACCAATTTCCGCACTCGGGCTTACCGATATCACGGCCCCCTCAAAAGGGCGAAACTTTCTGACCAGCGACACATAGTCCCGAAAAGGATCCTCGGTTATGATCAGAGTCTTTCCCGGGGGGCACTCCACCTCCTTGTTGATGAGGATGGTGGTAGCATTCGAATTGAGGGCTTTCGAATAATATTTGGGATGATCCACAAAAGTCAGGTCCCCGTTCTCCACCATATGAATCTCATTCATCCCGGTGATCGGAAAGCCGGGGTCGCCAACCGGCTTTGCATTCAATATTGCAGCCAGTTCATGCAGCGTGATCGGATTTGAAAACTTCATGATTGTTTAATGTTTTAATATTGATCTAAGCGCTCTAACTGATATTCCGGATCCGCCTTGCAGGGTTATAGGTCAGGGAACCAGATAGACCATTACATTAATATTCATTCCCGCGCCAACCGATGCGAACACGCAATAATCACCGCTGGATAATTCGTGCCCCGGCATACTGCCTTTAACGATCAAATCGTATAAAATCGGGATCGTTGCAACAGAATTATTACCCAGCTTTGAAATGGTCATCGGCATGATACCGGCCGGAATTTCATCAATCCCGTAAAGTTTAAAGAGGCGCAATAAGATAGCATTATTCATCTTGGCGTTGGCCTGATGAATCATGATTTTTTTAATACTGCCCAGGGGGAGCCCGATTTTGTCAATACATTCCTTAACCGCCAGGGGAACTGTGTTTAACGCATATTCATAGAGCTTACGGCCATTCATCTTCAGGAAGATCTCATCACCGTCGAATTCCGGATTGTACGACTCCTGCATCTTTAATAAATTGACATGGCTGATGGTGTCTGTCCGGGTAAGATGACCCAGTATGCCCATAGGATTTTCACCCCCGGCCGAAGTCAGAATAATGGCTCCGGCACCATCGGAATAAAGCATGCTGTCGATATCATGGGGATCAGAAACACGCGACAATGTTTCAGTACCCACTATCAGTACTTTTTTTGCATCCCCCGACCTGATGTAATAGTCGGCCTGGATGGTCGCCTGAAGCCATCCGGGACAGCCAAAAGCAATATCATAGGCAACCGTATAGGGATTTTCAATCCCCAGTTTGAATTTAATTCTAGAAGCCAGTGTTGGAACAAGGTCTGATTTCTGATTATCGCTTTTTACATCTCCAAAATTATGGGCAACAATAATATAATCGAGGCTTTCCTTATCGATACCGGAGGATTTGATTGCATCCTGTGCGGCAAAAAAACCAATGTCGGAGGCAACATGAAGATCATCCAGGTATCTCCTTTCTTCTATTTCGGATATTTGGAAAAATTTATCAATGATGTCATCATTCAATTTAGTGATTTTTATCCCGGAAGCGTCATAAAACTCATTTTCAAGGAACTGTTCATTCTTGATTATTCTGCCGGGTATATATCGGCCCGAACCGGAGATTATTGAATGAAATGCGTTATGTATATGCGTCTGCTTCATTGTAAAATGATTTAATTAGTCTTTCTTCTTCAAAAAAGAAATACCGTCAATGGATGGCATCAGGAGGCTTTTTCCGACCCGGGTGGTAAATATCAAGGGCTACAAGGATGGCGATCATTCCCCAAACAGGAACGGAAGCCTTGTCGGTATCAAGGAAATTGTTCATGGTTCCATGAAAAAAGTAGGTGAGCAGGCTGAGCATCACTGCAAGGCTAAGCATTTTCACTTCACGGTTGTCGGCATTCCGGTATACCCGCATGGCTGTAAGAATCACTGATCCTACCAGTACAATCATGAATACAAGTCCCGGCAAACCCTGCTCAGCCAGCGGTCCGATGTATTCGCTGTGGGCATTCCCTTTATCCCCTGCATTTGTACTGATCAGAGTCTTTTCTTCGGCGCGCTGGAAGGGGGCATATTCGAACTGATAGGTTCCCGGACCATAGCCGAAAACCGGGCGGTCGGCGAACATCCTCAGAGCCGATTGCCAGCGGTTGATCCGCTCAAGATTGGACGCATCGGTTGAGATATTGGAGATTGAACGGATGTGCTCGACAAGATTGGTGGAGCTGTCCTGTTTATTCTTCTCCAGTGCATCAAGAATCTGAAAAGAGAAGAGGTAAAAGATAAATCCAAATATGATTGTCACAAAAGCAATCCATTTGAATTTGATCCTGAAAATAACGATAAAGTAGACGCCAAAAGCGAATCCAAGGCTCAGCCAGGCGGCACGGCAAAACGACAATACAATGGCCGTAAGCAGTATGCATAAAACAATAAAGGAGAGAAATCGGGTTGTGCGGGAATAGGTTCGGCTCAGCGCAAACCCGGTAAAGACGGGGATAAACAAAGCCAATACAGCGCCGTATGCGGTATGGTCGTTGTAAAACGGTTCCATTACCCAGTGGCCGGCCTGCTCATCGAATGCCCATAGCCAGTGGTTATAGGTGGTATAGAAAATAACCCCGACAAGCGGAAGTGTATATGCCCATATAAATTTCCGGATATTTTCAACCTTGCTGAACAGGTGGATGCCAAGAATATAGAAAGGAATTACAAACCAAAGCCGGGCAAGCAGGTATTTGAACGACACGACGGGCAGCACGCTTGTGATACTGGCGATCAGCATCCACGATACCTGGAGTCCGATGACGATGGTCATCGGGTGCTTCCATATCCGTTTGTCTGTTGTATTATCATAGATAATTTTCACCACAAAAAGCAACAGGACCCCGAAAAGCAGCGGTTCGGAAGGGAGGGAGATGCCTACATTGAAGTCAAACTGGGTTATGTTAAGGGCAATGGGCGTAACAAAGGCAATCAGCAGAAGGATGATGTCGAGCGAATAGAAATAGAGATACAGGATTACAATCATCACCGGCAGCATAAGCAACCAGTAGATCTGTCTGTAAACCAGGTAGCAGTTCAGCCCGATAAATATCACGCTGAGCAGGTAAAGAATGGTGATCTTTACATTGCTGCCAACCAGGTAACTCTTTATTTCCGCTATCTTATCCCTCATTCGCTGAAGCAGTAACGATACCGAATTTGCGCCGTTCGATCACGCCAATGATAAGGATGGCAAGAAAAACTGCAGCCAATGTGCTGAATACCACAATAAGCCAGCGAATGGGGTAAGCTTTTTTATCGGCTACGAAGGGTTTGCTGAGAATGTTCACATACGTATAATTGCGGTTGGCATCCAGAACTGCGCGGTCATAATCGATCTTCAGCGTGCTGTAGTCTTTCGAAACAGCAATCATCAGGCCTGAGAGCAGTTCGCGCTCCCCACCTTTTTCTTCAAGGTTTTTCTTCATCCGTTGCGCCTCCTGTACCCGGCCCGAGCCACTGAGAATAGCGCGCATCACTTCACGGGTCTGCATCGGGTAATCGAGCAGTCCGTAATTTACTCCCAGATCTTTGGCGGTTTTTGCCAGTGAATCCAGCTCGCGTTTTTTAAGGTCGATGATAAACTGGTAGTTTACTACTACTTCGGCGAACTTCTCTTTGTGCATTTTCCTGATCTTGGTATTGTAGAATTCCATCATGGCGTTGATGATGTCCCTGGCCATGATCGGATCCTGATCCCAAACCTCCACCTCAACTGCTTCGTATGGAGTTTTGTTCACCTTGATGCGCTGGCTGTATTCCCATACCAGGGCACTCTCGAAATGCTCGTAAGCGCTGTCGATCCCGTAGTGACGTGCCAGGTCGAACTTCTTTACCAGGCTGTCGCGGATATCCCTCGACTGAAAAATCTGTACACTCTGCTCGGTTTCGTTTTCGTCGGAATAGGGAGCTATATTTGATGGATACAGTACAGCGTTGGATTTATATAGCGGCGTTATAAAAATCGGGCTGGAGAAGAAGGCAGAAAGCAATACGGCAGCAACAGCAACTGTTGCAAGCTGGTATTTCCACTTGACCATGACATCTATGAGATTCTTACTGTTGAAGAAGTTGTCCATTGTGATTGATATTTTTCTTTGATAACTGTGTTAGTTCGCTCAGGATTGTCCGAGTTGAAATTTCTTGTGCGCGTTGTAGGAGGATATCTTTTCCATCACCATGATGACAATGATGGCAAGGAAGAGGGCTGCCACTGTGGATACAAGAACGATAAGCCACCGTATCGGGTATGACTTGCGCTCTGCCTTGAAGGCATCGCTGACAACAAATTTCTGTGGCATATACTCCTCAGCATCCACCTTCGCCTCCTTGAATTTTGCCTGCAGGAGGGTAAGCTGTTCGGTTTTAAACTCCAGTGAGTTTTTCAGGGAGGTATAGATACCACCATATTTTCCGAGGATATCTAGCTTCTTCTGAAGGGCGGCCTGGGCCGTTCTGTTGCCGTTCATCAGGGCAATCGCATACTGCTGATTGAGCACCTGCGACTGGTATTCTACTTCGTTCACGCCGAGACTTCCGAGGGCAACCAGTGAATCAACGATCTTGTTGACCTCAGCCTTCAGCCCATTGTACTCGGCTTCGACCACCTGAAACCCTCTGTAGGCACGCTGGTGTATCATTTCATTCTTGGTCGAGTCGAGCAGCGATGCAATGGAATTGGCAATATCGGCAGCCATCTGCGGGTCTTTGTCGTATACCGAGATCTGGACAGCCATGAATTCGGTTCGGCGGAAAGAGATGTTGTAGTCATACTCTTTGAAAAGCCGGGAATACTTTGTTTCGGAGGTGCTGTCGATACCATAATGGCTCATCAGTTTGTATTTCCTGACGATGCGATCGCGGATCCGGTTCGAGTTCAGTATCTGAAGCAGCTGTTCCGCCTGGTCATCTTCTCCGAAAGCTGTGATATCCTGTCCTTTGCTGCTTTGCTCATTGAGCAGTGCCTTGGAAATAGAACTGGTACTGGCAGGAAAAAGGATAACTGTGGATTTAAATTTCGGTGTGATAAACCAGGGTAAGGAAAAGAACCACGAACCGAACAGTGCAATCGCCATTACAATGAAAAGCGGTTTGCGCCATTTATAGAGAAAGATTACGAGATTTGAGGAATCGAAATCTTCTCCCTTTCTGTTTTCATTGGCCATAGAGGGAAAATCAAATTTGCTGTCAAAGGTAGGAGTTTTTACGTAAAGTGCAAGGATAAGTTACGGGAAACGCCAACTGATCAGCGATCTTCACGAAGGATCCTGAAGAGCGATCCGAAACTCCAGAGGCGCAAAATCCCGGCAAGGCCAACCGATGCGAGGAGCATCAGTAAAAAGTTGCCAGCCCAGGCGACCTGGGCGGGAAGAACCGGCCAGTGGATTACAACCGATCGCGAAAGGAGGTTGAATAAGATCACACCCAGGAAAAACACAAGGAGTGTGAACAGGTAACGATAATTGACTTTAAACCGGAACACCCGCTGCACTATGAGTACCTGAAGGAAGGCCATGGTGTATTGTGTAACCAGACTGGCCAGGGCCGAACCTTTGGCCATCAGGGCAGGGATAAGTAAAAAATTCAGCAGTAAATTAATAACCAGCCCCAGCAGCGCGATCATGTTCAGCTGTCGAAGGTTGCCGTTGGCAGTGAGCAGGGTGCCGAAGATATAGGTTGCCGAAACGGCGATGAACCCTGGTATCAGCAGCTGAAACACTTCGGTAGATTCAAAGATGTGTGTGTCGTAAAGCAGGTCCATCATTTCATAGCTGTAAAAGAATGAGCCCAGTCCAACGATAATTGCCAGGGTAATTATCAGGGTAAAAGAGAGCTTCAGCATCTGTTCGACAGGCTGTTTGTTTTTGATCATCTTCGAAAAAATCGGAACGAGCAGCACCCCGAAAAGGTAGGCGATCATATTTGCGGCATCGAGCAAACGGAAGCCGGATGCATAGATCCCGACCTGTTCGTTGCCTTTCCCCTCAGGCAGCATCTTTTCAAGCATTACGGGATCGAGGCGGTTGTAAAAGGTCATCAGCAACACCAGCAGAGCGAACGGCAGACTCTGTTTAATGATCATCAGAAAGAACGGCCAGTGCCAGTTCAGCTTGCGGAACCGGGCTTTTTTTACTACGACGAGGAAGGCAATTGCGGCGGTAATAGAGTAGGCGGCGGTTTGCGAATACACAAACCATTCGATGCGGAAGGGGCCTGAGGTAATGTGACCCCAGAGCAGCATGCCGCAGAACAGAATCATCAGCAGCCGGTCGAGGACCGATAAAATACTGTCGGTTCTGAACATGAGATGGCCGGAAATATTCGATCGCAGGTACAGCACGAAGGAGAGCAGGAACTGATTTAATGCCAGCCATCCCAGCAGACGGAACTGATCGGCATTATACCCGAGGATAAGGGCGGCGGCGAAAGCGACCACTATGTATGTAAGCCCCAGCAATAGCTTAAGCACAAGTATCCCCGAAAAATGTTTATTGAGAAGGTGGTTATTCTGGGCAATGTTCCTGTTGTTGAAGTTGGTAACCCCAAGGTCGAGCAGGATATTGAAAAGAAAAGAGAAGTTGAGGATGACAAAATAGAAGCCATAATCGCTCACCCCGACAATGCGCTGCACTGAGAGATCGATCCCAAAAATCCAGACCGGCTTTATGAGAAGGTTAAGAAAGAGGAGTAACCCAAGGTTGGTAAGGAACTTCCGCTGCATTAAACAAGGATAAAAAGTGGCCGGAATGGCATCTTTTCATTATAACTCAAAAAATATTCAGATATTTGCTACAAACTTAAAAAAATTAATGAACATTGCTGTTAACACCCGGCTGCTTATACAGAACAAACTCGATGGAATCGGCTGGTTTACATATGAATCGCTGAAACTTATTACCATACAACATCCCGAGCACCACTTTTATTTTATCTTCGACCGGGAGTACGATCCTGCCTTTCTCTTTTCCGACAACATAACACCCATCATCCAATATCCCCAGGCACGCCACCCGTTACTCTACTACACCTGGTTTGAGATGGCCATCCCGAAGTTGCTGGAGCGGATCAAACCCGACCTTTTTCTTTCGCCCGACGGATTTCTGTCGCTAAAAACTCCGGTGAAATCAATGACCGTTTTTCACGATCTCAATTTCGAGCATTACCCTGAAGATATTCCTTACTGGACACGGAAATACTATCGTCACTACTTTCCCAAGTATGCCGCAAAGGCCGTTCGGATTGCAACAGTTTCGACCTATTCGAAGGAGGATATTGTAAAGCAGTATCATGTGAACCCTGATAAAATCGATGTGGT
>CAYHCQ010000066.1:17678-19452 GCA_964355115.1 uncultured Prolixibacteraceae bacterium
TTTTTCCGACGACGTGATCTTCACGGGCCGGCTCAATATCGAAGAACTGGTCGGGGCGTTGGGCTCTGCTCTGGCGCTCACATATGTCTCCTATTTCGAAGGCTTCGGGATCCCGATCGTCGAGGCATTCCGTTGCGATGTGCCGGTTATCACTTCCAACGTAACCTCGATGCCCGAGGTGGCCGGTGATGCTGCTCTTTACGTGGATCCATTCGATCCGGAGTCGATTGCCGAGGCTCTGTATAAAGCTTACCAGTATCAAAGTATCCGCAGCGACCTGATAGTTCGCGGTCGTCGCCGTAAAGAGCTTTTCTCATGGCAGCAGACTGCCGACCGCCTGTGGGAATCGATTGAAAGAGCTGTTAAAACCTGATCGTTTATGAATATCCTTCTGCTTGGTTCGGGTGGCAGGGAACATGCTCTGGCATGGAAACTGGCCCAAAGCCCCCGGCTCACCCATCTCTATATTGCCCCGGGCAATGCAGGCACATGTAATTCGGGAACCAATATTTTCATTAATCTGTCCGATTTCGCTGCTGTTAAAGCTGCCGTTACCGAACTGAATATCAACATGGTGGTGGTTGGCCCGGAGGATCCGCTGGTGCAGGGTATCCACGACTATTTCCTGAACGACCCGGTATTGAGGAATATCCCGGTCATCGGACCCACAAAACAGGGCGCCATGCTCGAAGGGAGCAAGGATTTTGGCAAGCAGTTCATGCTCAGGCACAACATACCCACTGCCCGGTATAAAACATTCGACAGGTCGACCCTGGAGGAGGGGTATGCATTTCTGAAAACCCTTGCTCCCCCTTATGTGCTCAAGGCCGACGGACTGGCCGCGGGAAAGGGAGTAGTGATCTGCCAATCCCTTCAGGAGGCCTCTTCAGAACTTACCTCAATGCTGCGCGACGAAAGGTTCGGCGCCGCCTCAGCCCGGGTAGTGATCGAAGAATTTCTCGACGGCATCGAGCTTTCCGCGTTCGCTATCACCGATGGCATCTCCTATAAAATACTTCCCGAAGCCAAAGATTACAAAAAGATCGGAGAGGGCGACACAGGACCCAATACCGGGGGCATGGGCTCGGTTTCGCCTGTTCCTTTCGCCGACAAGGCATTTATGGATAAAGTGGAGACTGAAGTTATCAAACGCACTATGGACGGTATCAAAGCCGAGGGTATTAACTATGTCGGATTCCTTTTTTTCGGACTGATGAACGTTAAGGGCAACCCTTATGTTATTGAGTACAATTGCCGTTTGGGCGACCCTGAAACCGAATCTGTTGTCCCGCGCATCACCTCCGACCTGGTCGGAATCCTTGAAGCCGTTGCCAGCCGTTCGCTTGAATCGGTGAATATTGAGGTCGATCCCCGGTTTGCCGCAACCGTGATGCTGGTTTCGAAGGGATACCCCGGGGAGTACGAAAAAAATAAATTGATAACCGGCGAGCAGACAGTTACCGACAGTCTGGTTTTTCATGCGGGCACACGCCTAGACGGCGATCTTGTTGTATCCAACGGAGGCCGGGTTATGGCCGTTACAACTTTTGGAGACACCATGCAGGAGGCGCTCGCCGGATCGTATCGCAATGCGCTGAAGATAAACTTCGAGGGACGGTATTTCAGGAAGGATATTGGGTTTGATCTGTAAAAGGTGACGAGGTGACGAGGTGACAAGGTAACAGAGTAACATATTTTACATTTTACATTTTACATTTGAAATATTGTTCATAAGGTTTTTTAAATCGGGTTTTCCGGTACAATATATAACCAT
>CAYHCQ010000067.1:0-19257 GCA_964355115.1 uncultured Prolixibacteraceae bacterium
GGTTGATATTGCAATAAATCGGTGTTATGTGGTAACCAATCAGTCCCATGTCGTGAAAAAGAGGCATCCAGTTGCCGATATTATCGGGAAAGTATGCATCAAGTCCGATCCGGATGGCATCCATGTTCACCATCAGGTTTCTGTGTGAAAGCATGATCCCTTTCGGATTTCCGGTGCTGCCCGATGAAAACTGAATAAAGGCAAGATCATCGTCTTTCAGAGAGGGAAGAGGATATTCCCCGGTACATTCCAGTTGTTCCCTGTGTATTATTTTTCCCTCAGGCAGATTTCCTGAATCTTTCATTTCCGGATTCATGAAAACGAAAGGCCCTCCCAACTGGTCAAACACATCCAGAAGCTTTACCACCGATGGATTGTATCCCGAAAAGGTCATTGGTGGTTGCAAAATTGTTGGCACCAGGCCCAGTAAAAAACAGCCCCAAAGGAGTTCAATGGTCTCCTGGTTATAACGGGTGGCAATGATGACCTTGTCACCTTGTTTCAACCCAAGGTTTGACAGGCCCGATGCAATCAGTTTTGCTTCATTGAGAAGCTCCCTGCAGGTCTGTTTATTTATCTCCCCGGCATCATTCATATAGCCGATAAACAGATCATTATGGCTTTCGGCAGCACGATGCAGCAGATCGGGCAGGGTAAGGTCAGGCTGGTAGTAGGCGCTTTTTTCAGGCATGGAAAATCTTTGATCGGGTTTTTACTTTAACCCCGGTGCAAAGTAACGAATAAGTCAGCAAACTGCCATGTATCCGGAAAATTCTTACCTTTGCCCTTTAAACCGAATTCCCATGAAGATTGAAGATTTCATCGCCCAGCTCGAATCAGAATATGAAGATCTTACACCCGGTACACTTACACCCGGAAGTGTTTTCAGGGAGGTGTTTGAATGGAACTCCATCAACGCCCTTATCCTGATCGCCATGGTTAAAACGGAATACGATGTAACCATCAATGCTGAGGATATTGCCTCCTCGAAAACAGTGGAAGATCTCTTTCAGATAATTAAATCACGGGTTCAATAAGCTGGTCGCTACTAGCTCCCTTCCGTTAATTTTAATCCTTCCCGGGTTAGCTGTGAAATGGATACCTCATCGAAAAACTGGTAGGGCGCCCATTCCAGGCCATAAATACCTTTAATCTCCTCGCTCAGCTCTACCGCCCTCATCGAATCAATCCCGTAAGCCGTGAGGCTGTTGTCTGGGTTAACCGGCATTCCCTTGTTCAAACGGGCAGATGCCCAGGCAACGATAAATTGTTCCAGGCCGGGAAGCTCCCCTCCTTCATACACGGTTGGTGTGATCTCCGGCGCCGCGTAAGTGCAGTCGGCAATCACTACAAAACTTCCGTCAAGCAATGATTCCCGGTTAGCCCTTCTCATAATCTTGCCGCTTGAGGTCTTGATAATGGTTCCCGAACGGATTAAGGCTATCCGCACGGGACGGATCTCAAACTCGGCGGAAACAGCGGTCATAATTGCTTCAAGGATCTTTTCGGTATCGTGCGGCAGAATCGATCTTCCCAGTTCTGCCACAAGGGCCAGCCGCTCTTCCCCTTTGTGCTCGGCGGAGAAGGCGGCCGAACATGATTTCCGTATCGAAGGATGGCTCGCCTCTATGGTCTCCTCTATATCCTGCGGGTAGAAATTCCGGCCATGTATGATGATCATGTCTTTTATTCTCCCGGTGATATAGAGATCTCCGTTGTGCAGAAATCCAAGATCGCCGGTACGCAGCCATACCGGGTTGTTACGGCCGGCAGGGCTCGCTCTGAAGCCCTGCGCTGTGAGCTCCGGCTTGCCCCAGTAACCCAAAGTAATAGTGCTGCCGCTCGCCCAGATCTCACCAACCCTGTATGGCTGCTGAATCTCCCCGGTTTCGGGATCGGTGATCAGAATGGCAGTATCCATTTTGGGTTTGCCGTTGCTTGCGATCCACTGCACATCTTCCCTCTCATCACCATCAACGGGCACGACAAGATTTTTTTCCAGCGCTGATGTCCTTACTGAAAGATACCGTGTCGGGGCGGTAAGGTCTCCTCCCACAAGGATCAGTGTCGACTCGGCCATCCCGTAAGCCGGAATAAGCGTTTCGGCCTTCAGCCCGGCAGGGGAGAAGGCTGATAAAAATCGGTCGAGGGTTGGTTTTCGCACCGGTTCGGCGCCGCTGTACATGACCCGGAGCGAGGAGAGATCGAGGCTGGCGCGGAGAGCCTCATCGATCTTATCGACGCAGTGGTTGAAGGCAAAATCAGGCTGCCCGCTTACCGTGGCCCTGTAGCGGGAGATGGCCTGCAGCAGGAAAAATGGGTTGGAAATAAAGATGAACGGGGGGATCAAAACGGCAAAGGAGCCTGAGAAGACTGTCTCGAGAATGCCGAAGATCAGCCCCAGGTCGTGGAACTGCGGTACCCAGTGAACAGCAGTGTCATCGGGCGTAATCCTGAATATCAGCTGGAGTGAACGCAGGTTGTACATGATGTTCCGGTGACTTACCATCACTCCCTTGGGAGCGCCTGTTGAACCCGATGTATACTGGAGAAATGCCAGCTCCTCAAACCCGGGTTCAACCGGAGCCGTGGCCGACGGGTCTGTTACCGGCCATGTGTCTGTTGTATGCCACGGAAGAGAAGCCAGCAAAGGATCTTCGGCAAAATTCCTTTCCAATGATCGGGCAATGGCATCGGTGGTAAGGATCGCTTCGGCAGCACAATCTCCGGCAATGGCACGGATACGGTGAACCGAACGGTTTTTTCGCGGCGGATAGGCGGCTGCAGGAATTGTGCCTGCATACATGCATCCGAAAAAAGCAACGATAAAATCCAGTCCGGGCGGGTAGAACATCAGCACGTTTTTCCCATGCAAACCCAGTGCTGTCAGCTTCATCGCAACATTCCGGGCACCGGTATCCAGTTCGAGATATGTCAGTGAGCCCGCCTCTTCCTCTCCGGTGGCAAGAAAGGTGAAGGCCCTCTTGTCGGGATGCTCCGAAGCCCGGTGACGCAGCACCGAAACAATGGTCGCGTGGTCGGGCGTTAATTGAAGGTCGCCCGGGATGGGCACAGGTGTTGTTAGATCCATTTCACGGCAAAAGTAGCAAACCGGGGGCGATAACGAAAAAAAAAGTACTTTTGTGTAGTTTCAAACTTTCATTGCCGATGGCCCTATTTGAGATACCCGATATACGGATTGCCGGTCTCTCGGCATGTGTCCCCAAAAAAACACTATCCAACCATGATTACAACTGGATAACAGAGAAGGAACGTAAACAGCTCATCCAGATGATCGGGGTGGAGACCCGCCATGTGGCCGTGCCCGGACAAACAACCTCCGACCTTTGTTTCCAGGCAGCAGAACAGTTGCTAGGAACGCTTGGATGGGAGCGGAGTGAAATTAATCTCCTCGTTTTTGTTTCCCAATCACGCGATTACATCATCCCCTCTACATCCGCCATCCTGCAGGACAGGCTCAGGCTGCCCAAAACCTGCATGGCCATCGACGTTAACCTCGGCTGTTCGGGATATGTTTACGGCCTGTCCGTGATCGGCAGTCTGATGAAGAGCACTGGCATGGCGAAAGCGCTGCTGCTTGTCGGGGACCTTTCGAATGTCACTTCGTGTTACCGCGACAAAAGCACCTTTCCGCTCTTCGGTGATGCCGGAACCGCCACCGCGCTTGAGCTCAGGCCGGGTTTTGCACCGATGCAGTTTAACCTGCAGACCGATGGCAGCGGTTATGAAGCGATTATAATCCCCGATGGCGGAGTACGGAACCTTATGAACAAAAAGTCCTTCAACATAAAGAAATATGGAGATGGGATCTATCGGAGCCGGCTGCACATAGCGCTCAACGGCATTGAAGTGTTCAACTTCTCCCTGCGTGAGGTGGTTCCCAATATCAAAACAACGTTGAAGCACTTCAACCGCCCCCTCGATGAGTTCAGCTACCTGGTTTTCCACCAGGCCAACAGGCTCATCAACGAAACCATCCGCAAAATGCTGAAGGTGGATCCGGCCCGGGTACCCTATTCGCTGCACGATTATGGCAATACCAGCTGCTCCTCTATTCCGCTCACCATGGTTACCCAGCTCAGTAAGGAACTCGGAGAGAAGCCGCAAAAACTGTTGCTCTCAGCCTTCGGGATCGGACTT
This sequence comes from uncultured Prolixibacteraceae bacterium, assembly GCA_964355115.1. Classification (GTDB taxonomy): domain Bacteria; phylum Bacteroidota; class Bacteroidia; order Bacteroidales; family FEN-979; genus JANXZO01. The sequence goes on from CAYHCQ010000067.1 coordinate 4,162, forward strand.
TCATGGGGCACCGTGCTGATCGAAACCGACGGAATTGTTGTTCCCGAAATCACCGAACAGGAAGCAATCTCCACACAATCTGAAAAGTAATGAATGCATTTGATCTGAAAGGTAAAACGGTCCTTGTAACCGGCGCCTCATCGGGCCTGGGAAGGCAGACAGCCATTACAGCCAGTGAATACGGGGCCGGGGTTATTATTACAGGCCGCGATGCCGCCCGGCTGGGAGAGACATATAAGTTACTTTCCGGGGATGGCCACATGCAGGTTCTTGCCGACCTCACTATCCAGGATGATATTGACCGGCTGGTGGCCGAAATACCCGTGATCAACGGACTGGTGCACAGTACAGGCATTTCCGACCTGTCGCCTGCCCGGTTTATAACCCGGGAGACCATCTCCAAAACATTTCGTATCAGCTTTGATGCTTCGGTACTTCTGACCGCCGGTATTCTTGGTAAGAAAAAACTGGCAAAAGGCAGCAGTTCCATTGTATTTATCTCTTCTATCTCAACCCGGTACCCTTTTGTAGGCGGGGCCATGTACATCAGCGCCAAGGCCGCTCTTGAGGCCTATGCCCGCGTGCTGGCACTGGAGCTGGCTTCGCGGGGAACCCGTGTTAACTGCATAGCTCCCGCCTTTGTACGAACACCAATGCTTGACCAAACAGCCGGGAATTTTTCGCAGGAGGCCGTCGATAAGATTGAAGAGCGCCAGCTATTAGGACTCGGTGACCCCGAGGATGTTGCCAACACCATTGTTTTCTACCTGGCCGATGCATCCAAATGGGTGAGCGGCACGAATCTTATTTTAGGAGGAGGCTGACCGATAGCTATAGCAATGAATTCAAAATATTAGATTAAATGGATAAACTGCGCATTACCCAACTAAAATCACTATTTGATGAAATTGGGCATTTTATCAACAGCGAAGATAATAGTGAACAGGTAGAAATCTGGTTTGCCCGTGAATTACAGGAGATACTAGGCTATGCCCGTTGGGAGAATTTTCTTGTTGCTGTAAACCGGGCAGTAGATTCCTGTAAAACTCAGAAAATCAACATTGATGATCATTTTCGTGAGGTCACGAAAATGATCGAAATTGGTAAAGGTGGCAAGCGTGAAATCACCGATTTTATGCTTACCCGATACGCCTGTTACCTTATTGCCCAAAACGGAGATCCTAAAAAAGAAGAAATTGCTTTTGCTCAAAGCTATTTTGCTGTTCAAACCCGAAAGGCGGAACTGATTGAAGAACGCCTGAACCTCTTATCCCGTCTGGAAACACGCGAAAAACTTCGTTCAGCCGAAAAACAACTTTCCCAGAACATTTACGAGCGCGGTGTTGACGACAAAGGCTTCGGTCGTATCCGATCTAAAGGCGATACCGCCCTGTTTGGCGGAAACACTACCGAAGATATGAAAAATCGCCTGGGTGTAAAATCTAACCGCCCACTTGCTGATTTTCTTCCCACCCTAACTATAGCTGCTAAAAATTTGGCAACCGAGATGACCAATCATAATGTGGATAGTAAAAACCTGTTCGGAGAACAATCCATAACCACCGAACACGTGCAAAATAATAAAAGTGTACGCCACATGCTGGACCAAAGGGGAATAAAACCCGAAGAGTTACCTCCTGCAGAAGATATTAAGAAATTGGAACGTAGTGTTGCCGGCGATGAAAAGAAAATTGCAAAGGCAACGAAGAAGTTACCGAAAAGAAAGAAGTAATAATAGATCAAAAATGAATATAAAACCCGACTATTCAATCGTTGTGCCGGTCTATAACAGCAGTGAATCGCTGGAGGAGTTGTTCCTGAGGATCGGGCAGACCATGGCTGTTATGAACGCGACATTTGAGGTCATCTTTGTGGATGACGACAGCGCCGATACCAGCTGGAACACCCTGGAATCCATTCAAAAGGCCAACCCGGAAAGGGTCATCGCGATCCGCCTGGCACGCAACTTCGGCCAGCACAATGCCACCATCTGCGGAATTGCCCAGGCAAAGGGAAGCTATATCGTAACCATCGACGACGACCTGCAGAACCCGCCGGAGGAGATCCTCAAGCTGGCCGGCGAAATGAAGCGCTCCGATGCCGACCTGGTTTATGGCATCTACGGCAAAAAACACCACTCCATGGCCCGCAACCTGGGCAGTGGCGCCCTGAAGGGTTGGTCGCGCCGGATTTTTAAAACCAAGGGCAATGGCTCCTCTTTCAGGCTGATGAAATCAACGGTTGCAAAAAGCCTGCTCAACCACCAGATAAACTTTATCTACATCGATGAACTTTTTAACTGGTATACGAGCCACATCGCTTTTGTGCTGGTCGATCATCAGAAAAGACCCTATCAGCAATCAACCTATACCTCACACAGCCTCTTCTCCCTGGTCTCCAACCTGGTGATCTATTACACAGCCATACCGCTGAAAATGATGGTTTACGGCGGATTCAGCGTTGCGCTCTTCAGTTTTCTGACAGGCGTGATATTTATCTATAAGAAAATCGTTCACGATGTTCCCCTGGGTTTTACCGCCCTCATCGTGGCCATCTTGTTTTCCACCAGCCTCATTTTGCTTTCACTGGGCGTCATCGGCGAATACCTGAGCCGTATTTATATGGTGCAGAATCAAAAGCCGCCCTATGCCATTAAAACTGTTCTGAACGATGAAATTCTTTAAGTACGGAATCGTTCTGGAGCGGCTTAAGAAGGAAGATATTGAGCTTGTCAGGCAATGGCGAAACTCCGATCCTGTAAGGCTGAACATGAAATACCAGGAGATCATTACCCCGGAACAGCAACTGAAATGGTTCGAATCGATTGATAATCTGCAGAATAATTTCCTGATGATTCACTTCCAGGGAGAGAAGATCGGGATGCTTAACGATAAAAATATCGATTGGGAGTCGCGTTCCTCAGAGTCGGGAATTTTTCTGGGCCGCACAGAGTATTACAACTCATTTGTACCTTACCTGGTCTCTGTCGCCGGAATTGAGACCACCTTCTTCTTTCTTGGCTGGAAAAAACAATTTGCACATATCCTCAGCTCCAATACCAATGCAGTCAATTTTAACCTGCAGCTTGGATATAAACTGAGCGCTGGCCAGGAGGGGATCGATCACCAGCAGTATGAGATGACCCGGGAGAGTTTCGAACAAAAGGCTTCCAAAATCAGGAAGGCTGTGATGGCATTGGCCGGAAACGACCGGAAAACGAGCGTATTGTTTGAACCGGCAGATTATGAGTCGCGACTGGCGCAACGATTTGAAGAGTTGCTGAAGGAATACCCGCTTCCTCTCGAACGGGAAGAGACCCGTGAAGGGGTGTGGTACCGGGAACAATCAGTTGACCACGCAACAAACTAACCCAACGGTAAGTTATGCTTTTCAACTCCATCGGATATCTCTTTTTCCTCCCAATTACAGTTCTGCTGTACTATTTGATCCCGTTCCGCTGGCGCTGGGCACTGCTTCTGGCAGCCAGCTACATTTTCTATCTCCTCTGGCGTGTCGAATTTGTCCTGGTTTTAATGAGCGCCACATGCGTCTCATGGTTTGCTGCCCTGCAGATGGGGAAATTACCAGGTAAAAAGCAACGGCTTAAATACCTTGTCTTGTCCATACTGATAAACCTTGGGATGCTCATTTTCTTCAAGTACCTTGGGTTCTTTATCGATATTGTCAATCAGCTTGCAGGCATCACGGGCCGAAGCAATACCATTCCGTACTACGGCATCCTGTTGCCGGTCGGGATCTCCTTTTACACATTTCAGACCATCGGCTATACCGTCGATGTTTACCGCGGTGTAATAAAGCCCGAAAGAAATATCGGGATCTATGCCCTGTTTGTCTCCTTTTTCCCCTTGGTGCTGGCAGGGCCGATCGAACGGGGTCGCAAGCTTCTTCCCCAGTTCCGCATTGAACATGCGTTCGATCCGCAGCTCTTCACCAGTGGTCTCCGGCTCATCCTCTGGGGACTGTTCAAGAAAATCGTGGTCGCCGACCGGCTTGCCATATTTGTGCAGGCGATCTATTCTGAACCCGGGTATTTTCACGGTGTTGAGACCGCACTCGGAATTGTCATGAAGATGATGCTGGTCTATGCCGATTTTTCGGGCTATACCGATATTGCCATCGGATCGGCCCGGCTCATGGGGTTCAAACTCAGTCCGAATTTCAACCGGCCCTTCAGTGCAGGGTCGATTGCCGGATTCTGGAGCAGATGGCATATCACCCTTACCACCTGGCTGCGCGATTATGTCTATTTTTCCCTACCTTTCAAATACCGAGGAAAAGCCTTACAGTGGCGGCTCAACCTTAACCTGCTAATCACCTTTGTTCTTGTCGGATTCTGGCACGGACCCTACTGGAATTTCATCATTTTTGGATTTTTGCATGGCTTATTTATGGTACTGGCAAATATTTCCAAACCCTTTATGACAACCTTCAACCGGGTCAGCCGGCTGGAAGCCTCACCGCGGCTGCTCCATTCGTTAAATATTGCCGCTACCTTCCTCCTTGTCAGCTCAACCGGGTTCTTTTTCGGGCAGCACCCTGTCAGCGACTCTCTCCTGATGATGAGAAACCTGGCCGATTTCAGCCATTCCGGCACCTTACTGCTGGAAATTATTAAAAATATCGACCTGGTAACCGGCATACTCCTTGCGGTTTTTATGCTTTGGTTCGAATACCTTGTTGCCGTGCGCTCGTTTGCATCGAAATTCATGAGCAAACCGGTTACAGTCCGGTTTGCGGCGTATCTCTTTATGGTGATTTTCATCCTTGCTTTTGGCGTTTTTTCAAATCAGAAATTTTTCTATTTCCAATTTTAAATGAGCCTCAATAAACTCTTTTTTCTGAAGCTGGCCGTTTTCCTCCTCCTTGTTCTGCTGCTGAATGAGGCGCTTAACCTGGTCTACGACCGGTGGATGTACTATTTCCGGCTGGCACGCAACCAGGACGAACAATTCCAGGCATGTCCGGATACCCTCGAATACCTGATGCTGGGCAATTCGCACAACCGGGTCAATCCGGAAGTTCTGGGAAACGGTTTCTGCTATATCACCCCGAAAGAGTCTTACAGGCAGACCTGGTACAAACTGAAGTACATTCTCGAAAAGACCGGAAAAAGGCCTGAAAATATACTCCTTTCTATAGATCCGGTGAATTTCAGCCCCAAAGCGGTAAACGATCGTTCATTCGATGGCTATTGGCGGAAATACCTCGATTATCAAGGGTTGGCAAGCGAGCACAACGACCCCGGATACCTGTTGAACTGGATAACAGGCAGTTTATTCTCCTACGTGGGAAATTACAAATATGTGTACATGTCGGTGCTTTTTTTTAATACCGATATGAGCAAGATAAAACAGGGCTACTTCCCGGCACGGAATTATAAGAATTTTGCAAAAGAACCTAACCGCGATCAGCTGGGTTACTATGTTGCATCGGCATACCTGTCGAGTTATGGCGGAAAATCAAAACTGGGCGACACAGACTACTACCGCCGTATTCTTGCCCTCTGCCGTCAGTATAAAATCCACCTGATCCTGCTCAGGATGCCGCTTACCGATGAATATCTCAAATATGCACGAAAACTTGTTGACCTGGATGTGCTCGACCGGGCAATTTTAGAGGTTACCCGCAATTACTGTGACGATTTCCGGGTGTATGATTTCCGGAACGAATTCCGCGGAAAACCCGGGTACTTTTTTAATGCCGATCATGTAAACCCGGCGGGTGCAGCCATCATCAGCAAAAAAATCAAAGACGATCCCGGTACGGAAATCATTAAAGAATAAGTTGTGATAAATTCAACAGGGAAGAGGGAAGAAAAAAGGGAGTCTCCTTTTGGAAGTGGTTTCAGGCGGTTTATCCGATGTAGTAAGTGTAGCTGAGGCGTATCAACAAATAAACAAGGTGTCGGTAAAACGCAGTTCAATAGTTGCGCAGATGAGTAAAACCCGGAAACTCCCTCTATTTTTAAGAACCGTTGATCAGGATTAACGCGCAGGATTATCAGAACAAGTAGGTAAAGTAGTAGGCAGCGTTAAAACTTTCACAAATGTAAATGTATTAACCCACCCTGTTGAAGAATTTAGACCATCGATGATATTGTGCCGACAAAATGGGGTTTTCACCGGCTGATTATGCCGCCCGGTGACGAATTCGTTTTCTGATGTCACGAAAAAAGTAGAAGTCGCTTTTCCGGTACCTGAATATCTCAATTACTGGCATTTTAACCAGCCTTGAATAGAGTATCACGAAGATAAGCGACCCCACAGCATAGCTTACATTTGTGGCCCATGCTGCGCCTATACCCCCGTAACGCGGGATGAGAAACAGGTTCAGAACGAAATTGATCACGAGCGCGGGGGCAAAGGTGTAGATGGCGATCTGTGGTTTACCCATACCCGTGAGCCGGCTGTTGAGGATCCTGAATCCCACCAGCAGCAGGATCCCCGGCAACACCACCTGGATCATGGTTACGCTGTGTACGAAATCAGCTCCGAAGATGAGCGGGATCAGGGTAGGTGCGACAAAAAAGATAAGGATGCCGCCGGCCAGACCGATGAGCAGTGAAACCCTGAAGATGGATGCCACGGTTCGGTGCATCGGTTCATCGTCCTGCGTGTTGGCGCTCCTGCTCCATACGATCGTTTCTATCGCATAGGGTATGTGCCACAGCTGTTCGGCGATCTGCATGGCCAGCGAATAATAGCCCACCTCTTCAAGCGTCGAGAGTTTTTTCAGCATCAGGATGTCGAGCCGGTAATTGAGCTGCATCACAAAAATGGCGATGGCATTCACAAGGCCGAGCTTTATCATGCTCTTCATGATCGGTTCGTGGTACTTCCAGGTGATGTTGTACCGGTATTCCATCACAATGATGCGGTAGGTGAAAAAGAACATGATGAAGTTGGCGGCGAAAATTCCCAGGAATGCGCCAAGCACATTCATCCTGAGGAAAAGGACGAAAACAAGGGTGAACAGAAGGGTGAGCAGGGTCGGACCGACATTGATGATGCTTGCCCTTTTGATCTCCTCCTTACCCAGGAATACGCCTCCCGCAAACAGGTTGGTGAGCAGTAGCGGAATGGTTAGCAGCACCAGTACTATGATAAGCGGGTCGTAGGGCTTTGTCTCTGCAAAAAAGAATACAAAGCCGCAGATAATGATGCTAAGCGCACTAGTATAAAGAAGAAGGATGAATAGAGCCGACACGATATTGTCCTCAGGCAGGAGCTTGTTCCCGATGTGATAGATGGTGCTCCGCCGGATTCCCAGCTGGGTAAACCCGATAACCATGATGGGAACAACGATGATCGACGAATACATGCCAAATCCGGCGGCACCCAATACGCGCGACAACAACACCCCCACCGCAAGATGACAGACAGTAACCATGAGATTACTGCTCAGGATACTCATAATATCACGGAAGATGTTACGCTTCGCCATCCCTGAATTTTACCATTTTACCATTTCACCAATTCACCAATTCACCATTTTTTCATTTCCGGCAGCCTCCCCGGTGTCACCGGCCCTCCGAGGTTCTCAAGCGCCTTTTCCAGTCCTGGAAGCTCCACCTCGCCAATCTGTTTCACCTGGTTGTAGACCGGGGGGAACTCCTCTTCGAGAATTTTATAGGCATCTTTCTGTCCCTGGGTGGGATCTGAAGTGGATGACCAGCTTATCCATGAGAGTATGCCCAAACGCGAATTCAGGGGCACCGGGGCCGGTGGATTTTCCTCATCACTTGGTTTCCCGGTATTGCGGTTGAATTTCACGTTCAGGATCTCATCAAGCTGCAACTGAATGAAACGTGCTCTCTTTGCCAGTTCCGGAGCTGCATCCGGTGTGCTGTTCAGCGCCTGGAGGATACTTGTTGTTCTCCTGTTCAGCAATTCGGCATAATCCTCTGTGCCACGCATCACCCGGGTGAGTTCGGCCACCTGCTTCTGGAAAGCGACCATGGCAGGGCGGTCCTTAGCAGGGAGCGTGGTATTCTGCAGGGCAACTACGTTGAACTCTGCAGGGCCGGCAAGAAGCCGGGTCCCTGAGTCGGTTGTAAGGGACATGCTTACTTTATATTTTCCGGGCATGGCCAGAACACCGCTGCCATTGTCGTCGAGAGGGGCGAACTTGTCGGTCTCCACGCGGCGGGTCGACTGGTAACGAAGATCCCAGTTCATCCTGCTGATCCCTTTTGAAGGGCTTTTCCTGAACACCCTTACCGGAGCTCCGCTATCATCGGTGACAATAAATGTAAGGAATGGCTCAATCTCCTGTTTTTCGGTCCGCAGATCGGCTTCGGAAGGCTGGGGGATGGGTTCACCTTTTTTAAACAACTCCTTCTCTTTCTCCTTTCTGATATCCTTTCTGGTTTTCGGCGCCTCCTTGAAATAATAGGTGAAGATGGCTCCGAAATCCGGATTCTTCGCCACGAATGGCGTCGAACCCTGTCCGTATTTGGTGCCGGTAGTGAGATACAACAGCGCATCCTTTACCGGAAAAATATAACCTGTCTGGTCGAGGTTCTCCTTTTTCAGATGGCGCAGAGGGGTAAAGTTGTCGAGTATGTAAAATCCCCGGCCGAAAGTGGCAAGAACCAGGTCATTCTCCCGCTTCTGGATGGTCATGTCGCGCACCGAAACTGCCGGAATGCCGGCCTTCAGCTGGATCCAGTTCTTCCCTCCGTCGATGGTAAAGAAACATCCGAACTCTGTACCCGCGAAAAGCAGGTCGGGATTTACAAAATCCTGCATCACAGAATGTACTGTCCCTGCCTCAGGCAGGTTGCCGGCGATCGAAACCCAGCTCTTTCCTTTGTCGGTGCTCTTCAGCAGATAGGGTTTGAAATCATCGCGCAGGATGTTGTCAAATGAAGCAAAAACCACGTTCTCATCAAACCGGGAGGAAAAAATATCACTAACGTAAGTATTGGCCGGTACCCCGGGGAATTTGTCGCATTTTGTCCAGGTTTTGGCATCCTCCGACACCTGGATCAGGCCGTCGTCGGTGCCGGCATAGAGCAGATTCTCCTTTAATGCCGACTCGTCGAATGATACGATCGTACCGTAAAGCGAGGTGGAGACATCCTTTTGCACGGCATCGGAGGGCCAGTATTTGCCCATCACAGGCCATGAGTTCCGGTCGAGCTTTGCCGTCAGGTCATCGCTGATAACGCTCCAGGAACTGCCGCGGTCGTCGCTGCGGAATACCTTATTGGCCGCACAGTATATGCGGGTGGGGCTGTGCGGACTGATGATCAGCGGGGTGTTCCAGTTCCATTTATAACTATCCTCTCCCTTGCGTGGTTCGGGACGGATATCAACGGACTCCTGGCTTTTCCGGTCGTAACGCACCATACCGCCATACTGCGATTCGGCATAAACGATGTTGGGATCGTTGGGGTCGATCTGCGACCAGAACCCGTCGCCGCCATTGGTAACGAACCAATCATCGGTGAGAACACCCGCTCAGCTTGTGTTGCGCGACGGTCCGCCGAAGCTGTTGTTGTCCTGTGTGCCGCCGTAAACATAATAGAAGGGGAGCGAGTTGTCGACCTGTACCCGGTAAAACTGCACCACCGGGAGGTTCGATTTGAAAACAAACTCCTTGCCTCCGTCGAAAGTCTCATAAGCGCCGCCATCACTGCCGATGAAAAAATGCTGCGTATCATCAGGATCGATCCACATGGCGTGATCATCCACATGCCGCTTGTTGTTTCCTACCTGTCGCCAGGTCTTGCCTCCGTCTTCGGTAACCTGCGATACGGTTTCTACCGAGTAGACCTTGTCTACATTAACAGGATCGCAATAAATTTCGTTGTAATACTGGCCCTGTGCCACGTGACTACTCATTTTCGACCAGGAGGCGCCACGGTCGGAACTACGGTAAAATCCACCGGCATCTTTTGCTGCCTCAATGATGGCATAGATGATATCCGGATTTACCGGCGAGATGGCCATTCCGATTCCGCCCATATCGCCGCCGGGAAGTCCCGAGGTGAGTTTGTCCCAGGTTGCTCCGGAATCAACCGATTTGTAGATTGCCGTTTCCGGTCCTCCTCCGATTTTGGTATGGACATGCCGGCGGCGCTGCTCGCTGGAAGCATACAATACATCAGGATTCCGGGGATCTGCAAGTACATTGTTCACACCGGTATTTTCGCTGATCTCGAGAACCCTCTTCCAGCTCTTTCCTCCGTCGGTGCTTTTATAAAGTCCGCGGTCGCCGCCGGGTCCCCACACTGAGCCCTCAGCTGCCACATAGATAATATCGGAATTGCGTGGGTCGATCAGGATCTTTCCGATCTGGCGCGAATCCTTCAACCCCATGTTCTTAAAGCTCTTTCCTCCGTCCTGGCTTTTATAAACTCCATTGCCGTAACCCAAGGCACGCTGATGGTTATTTTCGCCGGTTCCGACCCAAACCACATTGGTGTTGTTCGGATCGATCACCACACAACCTATCGAATAGGATCCGTAATTGTCGAATATGGGTTCAAAGGTTGTCCCGTTGTTCACCGTCTTCCACACATGTCCGGAGGCTACGGCAACATACCATTCGCTGTGATTTTTCGGATTCACCGCAAAATCGGCGATCCTTCCCGAACAAAATGCCGGCCCGATGCTGCGGAACTTCAACCCGCTAACAAGCGCCGAATTGTAAACGGAATCTCCCTTCTTCTCCTTTTTCTCCTCTTTGTCCTCCTTGCCGGTCTCTTTCTTTACCTCCTTGCCGGAGATTTTTTCGCTATTTTTTTCGAATTTTCCAGCAGCCTTATCCTTTTGACCAAAAGAAGAGACAACAACTCCTGCCACCAGGACGAAAACTAACAATGCACTCCAAACATATTTTCTCATAAAATTAGTTTAACCATTAACTATTAACTATTAACTATTAACTGTTTTCAACATTTCGCCAGCTTTAAAAACCCCCAACTCCGTAATAATCCCCGTGATATACCTGGCCGGGGTAACGTCGAATGCCGGGTTTAATGCTGCGGACCCTGGCGAACAGACCAGGATTCTTTCGTGCCGGCCATCGGCTGTGATTCCATCCTGGAACAGCACCTCCTCCTCCGACCGCATCTCTATTGTGATTTTGTTACCCGTTGCGCACTCCCGGTCGAAAGTGGAGGTGGGGGCGGCAACATAAAACGGAACCCCGAACTCCCGGGCAACGATCGCCTTTTCAAAGGTGCCGATCTTGTTCGCGACATCACCATTGGCAGCGATCCTGTCGGCGCCCACGATCATGATGTCCACCTTGCCCTGCGACATCAGCCATGCGCCGGCATTGTCGGGGATTATCGTATGCGGGATGCCGGCCTGGTTCAGCTCCCAGGCGGTAAGTCGCGCTCCCTGGCCCCGGGGCCGGGTTTCATCAACATAAACGAAAACATTTTTACCCGATTTGTGGGCAGAATATACAGGTGAGAGTGCCGTACCGAAATCGACAAAGGCGAGCCATCCGGCATTGCAATGGGTCTCAATTCTGCACCCGTCTTTTATCAGTGCATTGCCGTATTCGCCGATTTTTAATGAATCCTGAGCATCCTTATTGGCAATTGATTGAGCCATCTCCACCGCCTTCTTCCTCGAAACCAGGCCGGCTTCATACACAAGCGCGGTAGCATAAAAGAGGTTCCTCGCGGTCGGCCGGGTCGATTCGATCTCCCTTCTCGCCTGGCGGGCAAATTCGATATATCCGCTGTCGGGCGCCTCGAGAAATCCCTGGGCCATCGCAAATCCCGCCATGGCGCCGATGGCCCCGGCGCCCCGTACCTGCATGGTTACGATCGCCTTGCAGCAATCGCGGAAGGCGTCGGCCTTGTGAATTTTGAATTCGAAGGGGAGGAGATTCTGCTCAATATAATAAACAGACCGCTCCTGCATCCATACGGTCCGGTAACTGGTTTCACCTACTCTCACGGCCGGTTAGTAAACAAGCAGAAGTGTGTCGATGCGTTGCGAAGGCATCGTCGGTACGATAAAACTGCCGTAAAAATTCTTTGCCTGGTAGGTGGCGAAACAGTTGATGAAATAGATGCGCGGAAATAACCTGTTCGCCGTGGCGGTGCCTTGTCCGTCGGTCTGAATCCGCCGGACAAGGATTCCTTTGTTCAGACTGTCGGGGCTCAGGGCAAAATTCACATATTGCCCCGGGAGTAGGAATCCCGATACGGTCTGGATGGTGGCATGCATTGTTACGGAATCGGGACCCAGGTCTTCCCATATAGGAACAGGGGTGTCGCTCGGATCAAGCTTGTTGCACGACATATAAATCAAAACCAGCGGTATGATCGTTAAAACCGTTAGGAGTCTTTTCATTAGGGTCGCACTTTGTTAGCCTAACAAAATTAGAAATTTATAGTTAAGAAAAACGAATTTCCTGAAAAACTTCTGATCTGCCCTGTCTTCCGCTGGAAGAGTTCATTGACGCCTCCCTGGGCTCTCGTTAGCCGATCATCTCAAACCCAGTATAAGAAACCAGCGCCGCGGGGATCCTTATCCCGGCTTCTGTCTGGTGGTTCTCAAGCAGGGCAGCCACGATCCGGGGCAGGGCAAGGGCGCTGCCATTGAGTGTGTGCGCCAGCTGTATCTTCCCGTTTTCATCCCTGAAACGCAGTTTCATGCGGTTCGACTGGAACGTTTCGAAATTGGAGACGGAACTCACCTCGAGCCAGCGGGCCTGGGCCGACGACCATACCTCCATATCATAGGTAAGGGCAGAGGTGAAGCTCATATCCCCGCCACACAGTTTGAGCACCCTGAAGGGAAGCTCCAGTTTGCGCAGCAGTCCTGAAACATACAATCGCATCTCTTCCAGGATTGCATAGGAATTATCGGGATGGGAGATCTGAACGATCTCAACTTTGTCGAACTGGTGAAGGCGGTTCAACCCACGTACGTCTTTCCCGTAAGAGCCGGCTTCACGCCGGAAACAGGCGGAATAGGCGGCATTTTTTACAGGCAGGTCGGAGTGTTTCAGGATCATGTCCCGGTAAATATTGGTCACCGGAACCTCTGCAGTAGGAATGAGATAGAGGTCGTCTAATCCCGCATGGTACATCTGGGCATCCTTGTCGGGAAGCTGGCCGGTGGCATAGGCCGAGGCGGCATTCACAACATAGGGTGGCTGAATCTCCTGGTAACCGGCCTTGATGGCTTCCTCGAGGAAAAAGTTGATGAGCGCGCGCTGAAGCCGGGCTCCCTTTCCTTTGTAAACTGGGAAGCCTGCTCCCGCGATCTTGTTGCCGGTTGTAAAGTCGATCAGGTCGTAACGCGAAGCAAGATCCCAGTGGGCAAGTGCGTTCGGATTTACCGGCGGAATATCGCCTTCATGGTAAACTATTTCATTGTCCTCGGCCGATTTTCCCCTGGGAACCGAGGAGTGGGGGAGATTGGGCACCCTGACAAGCAACTCCTCAAGCTCTTTGCGGGTGGTTTCGAGCAGTGTGTCGAGCTCTTTCGCCTGAACCTTCAGCACGCCGGTCTTCTCCTTCAGCTCGTTGGCTTCCGCAGCTTTACCTGATTTGAAAAGGATTCCGATCTCTTTTGCCAGGATGTTGCTTTCGGCCTGCGAATCGTCGAGCTGTTTCTGGGTTTCGCGGCGCTTGTCGTCGAGTTCCGCGATCTTCCGGATGATCTCCTGTCCGGGAAAATTCTTGATGGCAAGCCGGTCGATCACCTCCTGCTCATGGTCACGGATGAAGTTGAGTTGTAACATAGTAGTAAATTATACTGATTCCCTGCAAATTTACGCTTATCGGCGCACAAAAAAAAGTTCGGCACGGGTCACAACCCATGCCGAACATATATATCTGTGGAAAACCGGAGAATGGGCAGGTCTTGCCCGGCCACTCAACTAGTTTGCGCTCTCTTCCATCGGGAGGATCGACACATACGAACGCTCTTCCCGTTTTTTCTTGAAATCCACAATGCCGTCGACCAATGCAAACAGTGTGTGGTCTTTGCCAATGCCTACATTCAGTCCAGGGTTATGCACCGTTCCGCGCTGCCTAATAATGATAGCGCCGGCCTTGGCAAACTGTCCGCCATAAATTTTTACGCCTAAACGTTTGCTGTGCGATTCACGTCCGTTACTCGAACTTCCAGCCCCTTTTTTGTGTGCCATACAACCTGGGAATTAATAATTAATAATTAAGAGTTAAGAGTTAAGAATTTACTCTGTCACCTTGTTACTTTGTTACCTTGTTACTCTGTTACCGTTTCTTCAGCTTTGGCCTTCTTGGCCTTGGCAGCACCCTTGACAGCTATCTCTTCGATGAGGATCTTGCTGAAATCCTGGCGGTGACCGCTCTCCTTCTGATAACCTTTGCGGCGTTTTTTCTTAAAAACGACTACCTTGTCGCCACGTACATGATCGAGGATCTTCCCGGTAATCATGCTTCCCTCTACAAGGGGCTTGCCAACACTGATCTTGCCGTCGTTGTCGAGCAGCAGCACTTCACTGAATTCAATTTTGGTTCCGGGGTCACCTTCGAGCCGGTGAACAAAGATCTCGTCGTTCTTCTCCACTTTGAACTGCTGACCGGCTATTTCAACGATTGCGTACATGTTAAAAGGAATTGATGTTCGTTAATTTGGGAGTGCAAAGTTATAAATTATTTCTTTTCTACAAGCAGAAGCTTGAAAAAAATCTCTATTTTGCTTAAATTTGCAACAAAATCAGGGAGTTTACCGTTAAAGAGACAGGTGATTTATACTTTATCAGGGATGGTACACCTCCGTACCCGCATTCTGGCTTTCTGCCTGGCAACCGGTATTTTAATGCCGGGGATAGCTCTTTTTGCCCAATCCTTGCCTGTTTCGGGAGCCACGCTGCTGGGAGTGGTCACCAATTCAACCACCGGGAGTCCGATAATCGGCGCTAAAATTACCGTCAATGGCCAGGTTGCCTGGTCAACCTCGGGAGGAGTTTATTCCCTTTCAGTTGATCCTGTCGGTAGTTTCGTGGTAAACTGCGCCAAAACCGGTTACGACCTGTTCGTCTCTACGCCCTTAACATTCCAGCAGGGTGTTACGGTAACCCTTAATATCCAGATGCCGGAATCTGCAA
>CAYHCQ010000068.1:0-19194 GCA_964355115.1 uncultured Prolixibacteraceae bacterium
CCCGTTCAGATCGCCGGGGAATAAAGGGGTTTATCTTGTTACTGCCTCAGGGGATGGTGCCGGGTTAAAGACCGCCAAACTGATCGTTTATTAAATCGGGGATGAAATCTCAAATATCGCTCCTTGCGATTTTTTTACTCCTGTTGCTGCTCCCCTCTCCGGTTTTCGCGCAGGTTACGGCACCCGATACGGTGTGTGTCGGGCAGGAGGTGACGGTGCGGCTGAACTCTGCGATCTCCGGAAAGAATTTCTACTGGAGCTTCTGTTCCGGAAATGCCACAGATGCTCCGTTTGGCATAAACCTCGGAAATCCTTCAGGGAATTTTTTTGATCCGAAGTCAATCACACTCATTGCCGACGTCGCTGATTGCTTCTCCTTTGCAACTTCAGCCGGCGATTCGTCGGTAATTCGCAATTACCACGGATACTCCTTCATCAACCCCCCGTCCGTTTCGAAAAAATGGTCGGGGCTGGCGGGTCTCACCAGGAGTGTAAGGGGAATCCAGGTCGTTTCGGAGAGCGGTCTATGGTACGGGTACGTAACCAGTGGGAATACGCTGCTGGGACTGCGGTTCGGACCGAATATCAAAACAGGCGATCCGCAGGTCATGTTCCAGTTCACCTCACCCTCCGTTGCTTCTTACTCCGATCTCAAAATGGTAAATGACGGGGGCACCTGGGTTGGGTTCGCCACCGACTCTATTGGAAACACTCTTCACCGGCTCCTCTTCTCAAGCGGACTGCAGGCCGACCCGGTTGTTTTCAATCTGGGAAACACAGGCCAGTTCAATGGTCCCGCAGGATTAAGCCTCATAAAGGATAATGGCAACTGGTACATCTTCATCGTAAACGAGAACAACAGCACCCTCAGCCGGATCGATTTCGGCAGTTCGCTCACCAACGACAATCCTGCTGGTATCAACCTCGGAAACCCGGGAGGACTCCTTAATTCGTCCACTGGGATAACCCTCACAGGCGATTGCCTGCATGTTGACGGTTTGATCGCAAATCATCTTCCATCCGGGAACCAGCTCATTCACCTCCGGTTCGGGGGCGGGGCTGCCGGCGCAATTACTGCATCACCGCTCGGTGGTACAGGAGCTCTCGACCGTCCTTACGGCATCTCGAATTTCAGACGTTCCGGCGACTCACTTTTCGCAGCAGTTACCAATTCCGGAAACTCGACCCTATCTGTGCTATGGTTCCCCGAATGCAGCGATGCTTCGCGACCCGGCGATACACTTCGCGACCCGCCCCCTTACTACTATCTCTATCCCGGGAATTACAACATAAACCTCTCTTATACCGGCACAGGCGCCAGCCAGACCTCCCAGGGGATCTGCAAACCCATCGTGGTAATGCCTGTTCTGGAGGTTTCACTGGGGGCCGACAAACACATATGCAACGGCGGATCAGCCACCCTCTCACCCGATTCGGTTTACACGACCTACCTTTGGAGCACCGGGTCGACAGCCCCGTCGATCTCCACGGGAACAGCCGGCACCTATTACCTCGATGTTACCAACCGCTGGGGATGTACGGCCAGCGACACGGTGTTGGTCACTGTCGGACAAGGCGTAGAGGTTACTGTCGACACCACGATCTGTTACGGAGAGCGCTATTTTGCCCAGGGTAGATGGCAAACCACATCCGGAACCTATTACGATTCGCTGCAAACCACCGCCGGATGCGACAGTGTGATCACCACACACCTTTCCGTGAAGAGCAAAGTGATCATCAATCTCGGGAACGACACGACAATCTGCCCCGGAGGCCAGATCCTCCTCGATGCCACAATCCCGTATGCCTCATCTTATCTCTGGCAGGACGGGTCGAAAGATTCGCTCTACATGGTAACGGAAAACGGTCTCTACTGGGTGCATGTATCTGTCGACGGTTGCCTCCTGGGCGATACCATCAGTATACTCAGCTGTCCGCCGCAACTCTGGTTTCCGAACGCCTTTACCCCGAATAACGACGGACTGAATGACTTTTTCAGACCCACAGGGGTAAGCATCTCAAGGTTCCATATGCTCATCTTCGATCGGTGGGGGACAAAGATATCCGAGACCACCGACATCACACAGGGATGGAACGGCATGTCGAAAGGTGAATACAGTCCGCCGGGCGTCTACACTTACATGGCTGATTATGAGGTGATTGAAGAACCGGGAGAGACGAAGAAAGTGACCGGCACCTTCACACTAGTCCGATGACCTGTTTTATCCCGGCGACATCAAAGCCGCATTCGTGCTGGAGTTCCTCAACAGATCCCTGTTCCACAAAGCGGTCGGGGATGCCCAGCCGTTTTACCGAAGCTGTATAGCCGTTGTCGGCCATGAATTCGAGCACGGCGCTGCCCATTCCGCCTTTGATTGCGCCATCCTCAACTGTGATGATCCGTTTGTGCTTTCTGAAAATTTCGTGGAGCAGTGCCTCGTCGATGGGTTTGAGGAACCTGAGATCGTAGTGGGCAATCGAATGGCCGGCTTCAGCCAACTCCCCGCAGGCCTGAACGGCATAATTCCCGACATGGCCAAGGGTGATTATCGCGGCCTCTTCCCCGTCGCGGATCATGCGTCCCTTTCCTATTTCAAGCGCATTCAGCGGGGTTTTCCAGTGGGGCATCACCCCGCGCCCTTTCGGGTAGCGGATGGCGATGGGGCCGATCCCCTCCTGCTGGGCAGTGAACATCATGTTCCTTAGTTCCTGCTCATTCATCGGGGCACAAACAATCATGTTCGGAATGCAACGCAGGTAAACCAGGTCGTAGCTGCCGTGGTGGGTTGCGCCATCCTCGCCAACCAGTCCGCCACGATCGAGGCAGAACACAACATGCAGCTTCTGCAGGGCCACATCGTGGATTATCTGGTCATAGGCCCGCTGCATGAAGCTTGAGTAAACGTTACAAAATGGCACCATCCCATCGGCAGCAAGGCCGGCACTGAAAGTAACTGCGTGCTGTTCTGCAATTCCGACATCGAAGGTGCGGTCGGGCATTTTGGCCATCATCAGGTTGAGTGAACAGCCGGTCGACATAGCAGGCGTGATGCCGACAATTTTCGGGTTGGCCTCAGCCAGTTCAATGATTGTTCGTCCGAAAACAGTCTGGTATTTAGGAGCCAGGCCCTGGCATTTGTCCTCCTTGATGGTTCCGGTTGTTTTATCAAAGGCGCCCGGGGCATGGTAGACGGTCTGGTCCTTCTCGGCCTTCTCAAAACCTTTTCCCTTTACCGTGTGGATGTGCAGCAGTTTGGGCCCACGTATCCCTTTCATGTCGGTAAGGAGCTTTACCAGCCTCACCACATCGTTGCCGTCGACCGGGCCGAAGTAACGGAGGTTGAAGGCTTCAAACAGGTTCCCGCTTTTCAGCAGCGTGGTTTTTACGGCATTTCCGAGCTGCTTGACGATTGCCCTGGAGTTTTTTCCGTACCGGGTGCCTCCGCCCATAAGCAACCAAATCTTATCGCGGACCTTATTGTAGGTTCTAGACGTTACGATATCCGCGAGGTAATCCTTGATGGCCCCGACATTCTTGTCGATCGCTATCTGGTTGTCGTTGAGGATCACCAGCAGGTTGGCATTCGACACACCGGCGTTGTTGAGCGCCTCCATGGCCATACCGCCGGTCATGGCGCCGTCGCCGATCACCGCCACATGATGACGCTCCTTCTGACCGCGGAGTTTGGCCGAAATACCCATGCCCAGTGCAGCAGAGATGGAAGTTGAGGAGTGCCCCACGCCGAAGGTGTCATATTCACTCTCCTCCATCCTGGGGAAACCACTCAGCCCTTTGTAGGTCCGGATGGTGTGAAAACGGTCTTTGCGACCCGTGAGGATCTTGTGGGCATAAGCCTGATGCCCCACGTCCCAGATCACCTTGTCGAGGGGCGTGTCGTAAACATAATGCAGGGCGACGGCCAGCTCGATAGTTCCCAGACTTGCCCCGAGATGTCCGGGGTTTTTGGAAAGAATGTCGATTATGAATACCCTTATCTCGTCGCAGAGTTGTGGCAACTCGTCTACTCTCAATAGCCTGAGATCGGCGGGAAGGTTGATCCGGTTGAGCAGCGGTCCGGTTTGCGGAGTCATGTAGAGGGTTTAGTGCGGAGGTGCAAATTTACAAATTTTATAGAAGGCCAAGGTCAAGTAAAGCCGACTCGGAAAGCATATCCTTGTCCCAGGGAGGCTCGAATGTGAGTTCAACAACGACTTTTCCGACACCCTCAACAAACTCGATGCTTTTCTGAACATCGCCCGGCATGTCTTCTGCCACCGGGCAGTTGGGGGTGGTGAGGGTCATCAGTACCTTCACATCATTCGTTACGGGATCGATCTCCACGTTGTAGATAAGCCCGAGGTCGTAAATGTTTACGGGAATTTCGGGATCGAAAACCGACCGGAGTGCTGCTATTACTTTATGTTCGAGGGGATGGGCATCTGCCGTCATGACTATTGAAATTAATTGGATTGTTCCTTCTGCTGCATCTTCGTTTTGAAGGCCAGCGCGTATAGTTTCATCTGTTTGATCATGCTTGTAAGTCCGTTGCTGCGGGTGGGCGAAAGGTGCTCCTTCAGCCCGATCCGGTCGACAAATTCCAGGTTTGTGGCGAGGATATCGTCGGGCGTCTGCCCGGAAAGAACACGCAATAAAAGACTTACGATTCCTTTGGTGATGATGGCATCGCTGTCGGCTGTATAGATCACCATTCCGCCTTCAAACCGGGCATGTAGCCATACCTTCGACTGACAGCCGGAGATGATGAACTGATCGGTTTTATACTGCGGATCGATGAGAGGCAGCGACTTTCCCATATCCACAAGCATGTCGTATTTATCGAGCCAGTCGTCGAAGGCTGAAAACTCACTTACGATCTGTTCTTCTATTTCTGTGATTAACATATGTACCTGAAAAATGAAATTAAACGATTATTCAAACATCTTTTTCACCCTATGGATTGCCTCAACCAGCTTATCGATCTCCGCCTCGGTATTGTAAAATGCAAACGAAGCCCGCACCGTCCCGGGTATTTTAAGGAAGTCGATGAGCGGCATGGCGCAATGGTGCCCGGTACGAACGGCAATGCCCAGCTTGTCAATGATTGTACCGGCATCATAGGGATGAATATTCCCGATGAGGAACGAAATAAGGCTCGCCTTGTTTGCAGCCGTTCCGATAAGCCGCACACCTTCGATGGCCGACATCTCCCGGGTTGCATACCGAAGCAGGTGCTCCTCATATTCTGCAATACGCTCCATCCCGATATTCTTCAGGTAACGGATTGCGGCACCCAGTCCCATCACACCCTCCACATTGGGCGTTCCCGCCTCAAACTTAAACGGAAGTTCGTTGAAGGTAGTATAGTCGATAAAAACATCTTTGATCATCTCTCCACCCATCTGGTAGGGAGGCAGATCTTCAAGCCACTTTTCCTTGCCGTACAGCACTCCAACACCCATGGGGGCGTACATCTTATGTCCCGAGAAACAGTAGAAATCGCAATCGAGATCCTGAACATCCACGGGGAGGTGCGAAACGCCCTGGGCGCCGTCGATCAGCACGGGCACTTTATGTTCGTGGGCAAAGGAAATGATCTCTTTTATGGGGTTTATGGTCCCCAGTACATTGGATACATGGGTGAGGGCGATCAGCCGGGTCTTCTCATTCACCATCGATTTGAGCCCCTCCAGGTCGAGTTCGCCAGCCTCATTGATTCCTGCAACCCTCAGTGTTGCCCCGTTTTCGATGCACATCTGCTGCCAGGGAACGAAGTTCGAATGGTGCTCCATGATGGTGGTGATCACCTCATCGCCTGCTCCCACAAACCGCTTTCCAAATGAGTAGGCTACAAGGTTCAGAGACTCGGTTGCTCCCTTCGTAAAAACAACTTCAGAGGTGCTTTTTGCATTGATGAATGCCCTCACCTCCTGCCTAACCTCTTCGTAGGCCTCGGTAGCCTTTACGCTGAGGTAATGAACCCCGCGGTGAATGTTGCAGTTGTCGTGTTCGTAGTAACCGGCGATCGCTTCAATGACCTGCCGCGGCTTCTGCGTGGAGGCGGCGTTGTCGAAATAGATCAGCGGACGTTTGTATATCAGCTGGTCAAGGATCGGGAAATCGGATCGTATCTTATCTACCGGAAAATTCAAATTTTTCTGTTTTATTGTCTATTGCCTGATTATATTTTACTCAGGTCTATTTCAAACTCCACCGGCTGTTCTGGCGTGCTGCAGTGAAGCACACAGGCTTCACAGATCTGGAGTTCGCCCTGAAGCCGCTTCTTGATCATGTCTTCGATGCGTTGGCGGAGTTGCGGGATGGCGATCTTCCCGACAATCTCGTCGGCAAAGGCGAACATCAGCAGCATGCGCGCACTCTCTTCACCAATACCGCGCTGGCGCAGGTAGAACATCGCTTCAGTGTCGAGCTGCCCGGTGGTCGATCCATGCGAACATTTCACATCATCGTTGTAGATCTCCAGGAAGGGTTTCGAATTTACCCTTGCCGTATCGGTAAGCAGGATGTTCCGGTTGCTCTGGCGTGCATCGGTCTTGATGGCGTCCTTGCGAACCAGAACATGTCCGTTGAAAACACCGCGGGAATGCTCATCGAGGATGCCCTTGAACATCTCGTTGCTGGTGCAGTGAGGATGTGCATGGTCGATGAAAACCTGGTTGTCGATGTGCTGCTTGCCGTCCATAAGATAAATGCCGTACATGTTGGCGGTGCCGTGTGGACCGTTGAAAAGCAGCCGGATGTTGTTGCGGATCATGCCACCATTGAGCGATAGATAATGAGACTCAAGACCGGCACCTTTTCCCAGCTGAAAACAGGTGCTGCTTATCAGCGTTGAGCTGTTGTTCAGGTTCTGGAGTTTGTAATGGTCCATGGAGGCATTTTCCCCCACAAAGATCTCAGTTACAATGTTGGAAAAACTCGGTGTGTGGTTATAGGAGTCATCGCAATGAACCAGCGAGAGCCTTGAATTGTTCCCGGCAACGATAAGGTTGCGCGACTGCAGGAAGAGGTTTTCATCGGAATGGATCACATTGATAAGCTGTACCGGCTTGGGACTCTGAACATTATCGGGGACGAAAATGAATACCCCGTCGCGTACAAATGCCGTATTGAGCGCGGTAAATGCCTCCTTCGTATCATCGGCAATCTTGCCGTAATACTTTTCAATAAGTGCAGGATATTTCTTCTTTGCCTCGGCCAGACTGCCCATGATGATTCCGTTTCCGAGTTCCATCAGGGGCACATCCCTGGAGACATACCATCCGTTCAGCTGTCCGATGATGGCCGTGTCGAGGTGGGGAATGTTGCAGCGGAACACCTTGAGAGGATCCTCCTCGGTAAGCCGCTCAACAGGGTAGTCATAACCCCGCGACAGACTTTCGGTGAGATCGGTATGGCGCCAGGCCTCCATGCCCGTGGCGGGAATGCCCTGCCTGATGAAAGATTGCATCGCCTTGTTGCGGATTTCCGCCAGCAGCGGGGTGTCTTCTGTCCCGATAACTCCGCGGTGCTGGTCAAAAAGGCCAGTCATCCTCGCTGCAGTTATATTTTCTTTAACCGTGGTATGCATGATCACGCCTCCTGTTCTTTCCTGATCCAGTCATACCCCTTCTCTTCCAGTTCGAGCGCCAGGTCTTTGCCGCCCGACTTCACGATTTTCCCTTCAAACAGCACATGTACAAAATCGGGAATGATATAATCGAGTAACCGCTGGTAGTGGGTGATCACAACAAATGCGTTGTCGGGACGGCGAAGCTTGTTCACCCCATTGGCCACGATGCGCAGTGCATCGATATCGAGCCCCGAATCCGTTTCATCGAGAATGGCCAGCACTGGTTCAAGCATGGCCATCTGGAAAATCTCATTTTTCTTCTTCTCTCCGCCCGAGAATCCTTCATTTACCGATCGGTTGGTAAGGTTTGAAGTTATCTCAACAAGCTTTTTCTTCTCCTCCATCAGCTTGAGGAACTCTCCGCCCGAAAGGGGATCGAGCCCTTTGTACTTCCGGATTTCGTTCACGGCAGTGCGCATGAAGTTGGTGATACTCACGCCGGGAATCTCGACCGGATACTGAAAGCCGAGAAAAATTCCTTCGCGGGCACGCTCCTCGACAGAAAGTTTCTGCAGATTTTTGTCGTTATACAGGATCTCGCCTGCGGTAACATCAAACACTTCGCGGCCTGCTATCACTGAAGCAAGAGTGCTTTTACCCGTCCCATTTGGTCCCATAATGGCGTGCACCTCGCCCTTGTTCACTTCAAGATTCACCCCCCTGAGGATCTCCTTCCCATTGATGGAGGCGTGTAGGTTTTTGATATTCAGTAACATTATATGAAAGAGTTAAGAGTTAAGAGTTAAGAGTTAATATTTAATAGTGATAAGGTAAAATCGGCACATCAGCACATCAGCACATCAGCACATCGGCACATTATCCGACGCTCCCTTCGAGTGAGATTGACAGCAGCTTTTGCGCTTCCACGGCGAATTCCATCGGGAGCTGGCGGAGTACCTCTTTGGCATAACCGTTCACAATAAGGCCGATGGCGCTCTCCATGTCGATGCCGCGCTGCTGGCAATAAAAAAGCTGGTCCTCGGATATCTTCGATGTCGTGGCTTCATGTTCCACGATCGACGATTTGTTCTCCACCTGGATATATGGCCATGTATGTGCTCCGCAGGAGGAACCGAGAAGGAGCGAATCGCACTGACTGTAGTTTCGTGAGTTGGTTGCATTTTTCGAAACACGGACAAGTCCGCGGTAAGAATTCTGGCTCTTCCCTGCAGAGATTCCCTTTGAGATGATTGTGCTCCTGGTATTCTTCCCCAGGTGCATCATCTTGGTACCGGTATCGGCCTGCTGATGGTTGTTGGTTACAGCCACGGAGTAAAACTCGCCCACCGAGTTGTCGCCCATAAGTATGCAACTCGGGTACTTCCAGGTGATGGCCGAACCGGTCTCGACCTGGGTCCATGAAATCTTGGAGTTGCTTCCCTTGCAGATCCCGCGTTTGGTAACGAAGTTATAGATCCCGCCGAGGCCGTTTTTATCGCCGGGATACCAGTTCTGCACTGTTGAATATTTTACTGATGCATCTTTCATGGCAACAATTTCCACGATGGCGGCATGAAGCTGGTTTTCGTCGCGCTGGGGGGCGGTACACCCCTCCATGTAACTCACGTAGGCACCCTCTTCCGCAACGATGAGCGTTCTCTCAAACTGACCGGTATTGGCGGCGTTGATGCGGAAATAGGTGGAGAGTTCCAACGGACAGCGCACCCCTTTCGGTATGAAACAGAAGGAACCATCGCTGAATACCGCCGAATTGAGGGCGGCAAAGTAGTTGTCGGTATAGGGAACCACCGATCCCATGTACTGTTTTACCAGGTCGGGATGGTTCTGCACGGCTTCACTGAAGGAGCAGAAGATGATACCGTACTTCGAGAGGGTATCGGAAAAAGTAGTCTTTACCGAAACGCTGTCGATGACCGCATCCACTGCAACACCGGAGAGCTTTTTCTGTTCATCCAGTGAAATCCCGAGTTTGTTGAAAGTAGCAAGCAATTCCGGGTCAACCTCATCGAGGCTCGATAATTCCGGTTTCTTTTTAGGTGCTGCATAAAAGATGATATCCTGGAAATTGATCGGTTCGATAGAGAGGTGGGCCCAGTCCGGTTGTTTCAGAGTAAGCCAGTGGCGGTATGCCTTGAGGCGGAAGGCCAGCATAAACTCAGGCTCACGCTTCTTCTCTGAAATATACCGGATGGTATCTTCGGTAAGTCCCCGCGGCGCAAATTCAGTCTCAATGTCCGTGACAAAGCCGTACTTGTAATCACTTTGTGTTACCTCGTCAAGGATTTTATTGGTATCGGATTCCATTAAGGTTAATTTAGAACAAATCTAGTCATTTTTGCCGTCGCATCAAGCGCATTGACAATTTGTCCTGCAAAGATAATAATTTAAGTATTACGATACCTGTTTAGGGGAAATTCAGAGTGACTTCAGCATCTTCTCCGTTTGAGACAGCATCCCCGGGGTAAAATCAAGGTGGGTGACAAACCGGATCGTATCGCCGTCGAGGAAGAGGGCATGGATGTCATGTGCCTTCAGGCGGGCAATGAAATCTGCAGAAGTGCCCTTTTGACGCAGTGTAAAAATAACGATGTTGGTATCGACGGGAAGAACGGTATCCACATAGTCCAGCCCCGCAAGAATACCGCCCAGGTATCTTGCGTGTTCATTGTCCTCCTTTAGCCGGGCAATGTTGTTCTTCAAAGCATAGATCCCTGCCGCAGCCAGGTAACCGGCCTGCCGCATGCCGCCACCGAAAGCCTTGCGCACCCTTCGCGCTTTTTTGATGAAAGAGAGATCGCCCAAAAGCAGCGATCCTACCGGGGCACCGAGCCCTTTGGATAGACAGATGGAGACCGAATCAAAGAGCCGGGCAAAGTCGGCCGGGTTTCCGCCGGTTGCAGCAAGCGCGTTGAACAGCCGGGCCCCGTCAAGATGAAATTTCAGGTTATTCTCCCTGCAAACCCGGGCTATCTCCTCCAGTTCCTCCAGCCGGTAGCATGCTCCGCCCCCCTTGTTCATGGTGTTCTCCACCTCAACCAGCGAAGTAACCGGCCGGTGAACATCGTCGGGGTTGATGTGGCTTCGGACCTCATCGGCTGAGATCAAACCACGGGAACCATCCAGCAGGCATACCGAAACGCCCGAATTCCGCATCATGGCTCCGCCTTCATAGTAATATACATGAGAATAGCGGTGACAGATCACCTCATCGCCCGGGCGGGTATGAACCGCAATGGCGGCCTGGTTGGTCATGGTTCCGGAGGGGCAGAAGAGGGCGGACTCCTTGCCGAACATCACCGCGGCCATCTCCTCAAGTGCATTTACAGTGGGATCATCGCCAAAAACATCATCACCTACGGTTGCCGAGAACATCGCCTCCAGCATGGCTCGGGATGGCCGGGTCACCGTGTCACTCCTCAGATCGATCATAAACTAATCTTCTCCCAGTCTCTTTTTCAGTTCACTGTTCTCCTTTTTCAGCTCTTCCATCCTGTTTGCATCAGCAAGTGGCGGACGGGCGGACAGGTGGATGGGCGGACAGGCGGACAGGCGGACGAACGGGAAATATCAGTTTTTCCCGAGGTAGCGGTTCAGCATGCCCATAAACTCCTCCATCCGGATCGGCTTGGCGAGATAATCGGCACAGCCTGCCTTAATTGCCTTCTCCCGGTCGCCCGACATGGCATAGGCTGTGGTGGCGATCACGGGAATATCTGCACGCATTTCCAGCATCCTGGCGGTTACCTCCTGCCCGGGAATGTCGGGAAGTTTAAAATCCATCAGAACCAGGTCTGTTTCCGGATGGTCGGCAAAAAGCTGCAGCGCCTCCGCCCCATTCCATGCATGATGATACGCAAGACCCATCCGGCAGAGGATGATCTCCAGGAACTCGAAATTGTAAACTTCGTCCTCGACTACCAGGATGGTCTTTCCGGAAAATCCTGAATTCGTTTGCTGGTCACCTACCGGCCGCTGTTGTTTTTCTCCCAATGGGATGTAGGGAATGTCGAACAGGAACCTGGAACCCCTGCCCTTCACAGACTCCACCCTGATGGTTCCGCCCATCTTGGAAATAAAGGCTTTGCATATGGAAAGACCCAGGCCCGTGCCCCCGTACAGGCGGGCCAACCCTGTCTCTACCTGCCAGAAACGACTGAATATCGATTCAATATGGTCGGCTGAGATGCCGATACCGGTATCTTCAACAAAGAAATGGAGCCGGTTGTCGTTCAGTTCATACCCAAACCTGATATCCCCTGCGGAGGTGAACTTCAGTGCATTGGTAATCAGGTTTTCGAGTATCTGGCGGATCTTCGAGGAATCGCCCGAAATACTGCATTGATCGCAAACCAACCCCTTCGAAATGGTAAGCTGGAGCCCTTTGGACTGAGCCTTCGGCTGATAATTTTCATACAATGAATCGAACAAATCGTTCAGGCAATAAACAACCGGTTCAAGTTCGATCACCCCGGCTTCGATCTTGGAAATATCGATGATATCACTTACAATATGCAGGAGCTGCTGACAGTTGTCGTTGATGATTTTTACAAAACGGGTGCGTTCTCCGGCGTCCAGATCCGGATCGTCAAGCAGTCCTGAAAAGCCGACAATGCCATTCATGGGCGTGCGGATCTCATGCGACATATTGGCCAGGAATGCCGATTTAAGCCGGTCGCTCTCTTCTGCCTTCTCCTTTGCAACAACCAGTTCCATCTCAGAATGCTTGCGTGCAGCAATCTCGGTCCGGAGGTCTTCAAGCAGGTTCAGTGTGGCAGCCTGAGTCTGCTTCAGCTGAAAATTAACCTTCTGAAGCTCCACCTCGGCTTTCCGTCGCTCAGCCAGCTCTTTCTCAATTTCAGAAGTCCGCTCCAGTACAAGATCGGTAAGGTGCTGTTTTTCTCTCCGCTCGATCGCCCACACCTCCCTTATTTTAACCATCAGCCTGATCATGGCCACAAGGTCGACATCATCAATAGGTTTTGTCAGGAAACCATCGGCACCTGCCTCGAGGGCCTTGAACCGCAGGGTCTGATCGGTATTCTGAGCCGTAATCATGATGATGGGTATGTGCTTCGGCCCCAGGTCGCCCTTCAGGCGCCGGCATACCTCCATACCATCCATACCCGGCATAAAAATATCAAGCAGGATCACATCGGGATCTTCGGAAATGGCGAGACTTATCCCCTCCTCTCCGCGGGTTGCAGTAGTAATGATTGTATTGGGAAGTGCATGTCCGATAATGGCTTTAAGGGTAACCAGGTTATCGGGATTATCATCAATGGCAAGGATGCGCAGGGTGCTGTCGGCCATAAATCATAAATATGTGTAAATATAAAAATATATTCTGCAAATAACAGCGTGAAAATTAAAAAAAATCGAGGTTTGCAGAAGGTCACTTACCAATGACGGATAATCGATAACTTTGGTGCTTCCAAACTGTTCTTACATGCCCATCCGAAAAATAATCCGTTTCGCTGTTTTTTTGATTTCGATGTTTGCGTGGGTCACAATGCACGCCCAGCAATCCGGCGATACAACCCGACAATTCCTGAACCGGTTCATCGACCAGTGGCACCACGATGCAGCCGGCTGCAACCATGAAGCCTATATCGGCGCGATGGCCGATTCGGGTGTGTTCATCGGCACCGATGCCACGGAGCGATGGACTTATGTACTCTCGGCAACCATTCCCAACAGCCTGATGAAACAAGTAACCGCGTTAAAGGCCGGTATCGATTCCGGATTGGTAATCGGGAGTATTTTCGAAAAGTACGGAATGAACGGAACTCTGCTTATCACAGATCTATCAGGAAATCTGCGCAGCGGGTACAATCCGGCCAGCTGGGACAGCGGTTACCTCCCGGCTTCCACCTTTAAAATACCCAACTCCCTGATTGGCCTGGAAATAGGCGTCATTGACACCAGCCATGTATTCCGCTGGGATGGAAAAAAACGGAGGCTCCCCCAGTGGGAGAAGGATCTCACCCTGAAGGAGGCATTCCGGGTATCATGCGTACCCTGTTACCAGGAACTGGCAAGAAAAATCGGACCCGAAAGGATGAACAGTTACCTGCGAAAATTTGAATACGGCACGATGGATGTTAAACCCGGGAATATTGACCTCTTCTGGCTCGAGGGCGATTCGCGCATTACACCCGCCCAACAGGTAGTGTTTCTCAGGAAACTTCATGACGAGAAGCTGCCTTTGAAACCGTCGACCCTGAATTCCATGAAATCGATCATGGTGAACGAAGTCACCCCTGAATATAAACTGAGCGGCAAAACCGGCTGGGCTGTCAGGAACGGCAACAACTACGGCTGGTTTGTCGGCTGGATCGAAACCAAAGGCAAGGTTTTCTATGTTGCCACATTGGTCGAACCCAAAAACCAGGAGGCGGTCAGCGACTTCGCCATGGCCCGGAAGACGATTACCATGGAGGCCCTGCGGGCGCTGGGGATTGTCAGGTGAACAAGTGAACAAGTGAACAAGCGGACAGGCGGACAGGCGGACGGGCGGACAGGCGGACAGGCGGACAGGCGGACAGGCGGACAGGCGGACGGGCGGACAGGCGGACAGGCGGACGGGCGGACAATTTGGTTTAATATTGTAAATTTGCATCCAGCATCCTGCATCCCACTCTTAGCTCTTAACTCTTCACTCTTAACTCAACAAGGTAATGTTCGAAAAAAAAGACAACAAACCTTCATCCCCTGCACCAAAGCTCACTTCACTTGCCGAGCTGGGCGAGTTCGGGCTCATCGACCGGCTCACCCGGGATGTGAAGCAGTTTCACCCCGGTACACTGAAGGGAATCGGTGACGATGCTGCCGTGATCGACATGGGCGAAAAGGTGATGCTTATCTCCACCGATCTGTTGATCGAAGGGATCCATTTCGACCTCACCTACATGCCCTTCCGGCACCTCGGATATAAAGCCGCCGTGGTGAACATCTCCGACATTGCGGCCATGAACGGCATTCCCACACAGATGACCGTTTCCCTTGCCGCCTCCAGCCGCTTTTCGGCCGAAGCGCTCGACGAACTCTATGCCGGCATCAGGCTTGCCTGCGACAAATACAAGGTCGACCTGGTGGGTGGCGACACCAGTTCCAGCGTTACCGGCCTGATGCTCTCGGTAACCATTCTCGGGGAGGTAAAAAAAGGCGATGAAGTTTACCGCAGCGGTGCACATGAAGGCGACCTGCTCTGTGTTACCGGCGACCTCGGCAGTGCGTATATGGGACTGCTGGTGCTGGAGCGCGAAAAGTCGGTTTACCAGGCTAACCCTGACATGCAGCCAGAGCTCACCGGCTTTGATTACCAGGTGGGCAGGCAGCTCCGGCCCGAAGCCCGCACCGACATCCGGAACCTGATGGCTGGCATGGGACTGAAGCCCACGGCCATGATCGACATCTCCGACGGACTGGCTTCAGAAATCCTCCATATCTGCAAACAGAGCAACGTAGGGTGCAAGCTCTTCGAAGCAAAAATCCCCATCGACGAGCAGACCCGTGAAGTCGCGCTGGAGTTCAACATCATCCCCACCGTGGCAGCCCTGAGCGGCGGTGAGGATTATGAACTGCTTTTCACCATCCGCCAGGAGGATTACGACAAGGTGAAGGAGATCTCCGGCATCTCAGTCATAGGCCACATGACCGCCGCCAACCTGGGCAAAAACATGATCACCCCCGACGGAAAGGTTGTTGCATTAACCGCACAGGGGTGGGATGGAATGAGGTAGTAGAGGAATATCTGGAATCAGTTGAGGGAAAAGATAGCGGAGATGTAAAAAAGAAACGGCAGGGTTACCCTTGCCGTCGGCCCGGAGATGCTATCGCCGGGGCTGTTAAGGATGCAAATATAAGTGGAAAGTTGATAGTGAATAGTAATAAAATGACGAAATACAGGATCTATATTGATGAAGTCGGAAATAATGATCTGAGATGTTCTGATAATCCGAATCATCGGTATTTAAGTCTTACAGGGGTTGTGATTGAATTGGACCATGTTAAACAGATTGTTAATCCAGAAATGGAGAAATTGAAATCCACCTATTTCAACCATCATCCTGATGAACCAATAATTTTTCACAGAAAAGAACTGGTAAATAAAAAATTTCCCTTTTCAGAATTGAAAGACATGGCAATTGAGAAGGCTTTCAATCTGGAGTTTTTAAATTGCCTTTCACGATGGGATTATAAGATTATCACAGTGGTTATTGATAAATATGAGCATCAACAGCGATATACTGTTTGGCGATACGACCCTTATCATTATGGAATGGCAATACTGTTTGAGCGCTTTCATTTACGATTGAAGGAGATCAAAAAGGTTGGTGACATGATGTTTGAGTCACGTGGAGGAAGCGAGGATATGAGGCTTAAAGAAAGTTTCAGAAAAATATTTCATGAAGGTACTGATTATATCAGGCATGAAGACATTGATGAATCTTTGACCAGTACCGAATTAAAGATTCGGCAGAAGAGCGCAAATATCAGCGGATTACAATTGGCTGACCTGATTGCTTATCCTGCAAGAAATTTTGCAATGAGACATTATAAACTCGCGGTTAGCGAACGACCAACATTTAACGATGCAATTATTGAAGTAATCAAACCCAAATTCTTCCATTCAAATAAGAAACTCGATGGCTATGGACTTAAATTATTACCATAAAAAAACCCCGGTAAACCGGGGCAAAGGCTCTTGTGTCCTTCCACCTCCCGATAACGGGATTGGTGCAAAGATACATGAAAAACATTGAATTTAATACGCTATCAAAAAAAATATCAACACCCCATGGTTAAAAAGATCGACTCGCAATAAAACACATTCAAAATTCTACATGTCCCGACTCTGCCTCTTACTACTACTTACCCTTCCCCTCTCTCTCTTTTCCCAATCCCGCGGTCCCGGCCAGGTCACGGGCCGCATCATCGAAAAGGAGAATAACCAGCCGGTCGAATATGCCAACATCGTGCTCACCGACACGGTTACAAAACAGATGGTCTCGGGGATGGTGACCGACAGCAGCGGGGCTTTCCATCTCAGCAATATTCCGGCCGGCATCTATTTCCTCGACTACAGCTTTATCGGTTATGCCAAACAGCGAGCAAAGCCGGTGACGATCTCGAAGAAACATCCGAAAGCCGAACTGGGCAATCTTTTCATCGCGGCCTCCGCCATCCCGATGAATGAGGTGAACATCACCGCCGACCGCACCATGATGATCAACAAGATCGACCGCAAGGTATTTAACGTGCAAACCGACATCCAGGCGCAAACCGGCACGGTGACCGACATCCTTCAAACCATCCCCTCCCTCTCGCTGGATATGGACGGGAATATCACCCTGCGCGGATCAGGTAGCGTTACCATCCTCATCAACGGAAGGCCCTCGGTACTGGCCAATATTGCCAACCTCGAACAGATGCCAGCCTCGCTGGTGGAGAAGATCGAGATCATCACAAATCCTTCGGCTAAATACCGGCCCGACGGAACCGGGGGGATCATCAACATCATCCTGAAAAAGGAGCAGAAAGCGGGATTCAATGGCATCCTTGGGGCCAATGCAGGGAGCCATGACCGCTACAATGCCAACCTGCAGCTCAATTTCAACACAAGCAAGGTGAACCTTTACGGAAGTTACGGGATCAGGCAGGATTACCGCCAGCGCACCAGTCAGCTCAGTTCGCAAAATATCGATACCATAACGCAAACCTCCACCTGGTTCGAACAGAATTCAACAGGGTATGCCATGCCTGTCATGAATATGGGACAGCTGGGCATCGACTGGAACCCGACAAAAAAGGATGTTACCGGGGCCTCGGGGTTCTTCAACATCCGAAAGGCGCATCGCGATGATGAAGCAAGCAATCTTTACAGCGATACGGCGAAGCAGCCTACCCAAGCGTTCACCCGTATCCACGATGGCTACGACGACGAAACCAGTCTTGGGGTAAAAGTCTATTACGAACATACTTTCAACAAAGAGGATGAACATGCCCTGAAGGTCGATTTCGATTACCAGTCGGGGAGCGAAAGCGAGGAGCATGAATACACCAACAACTATACAGTACCGGATACCCGGCCCCAGGAAAAAACCAGGGCCACAGGCAGCGACAATGAGCAGGATTTCACCCTGTCGGCAAGTTATACCCGCCCCCTCTGGAAAGATGCATCCATGGATGCGGGCTATGAAGGCACCATCGTGATTACCGATCAGGTGCAGGATGTTTACGACTGGGACTACCCCGCCAACCAGTGGATCATCGACTCATCGCAGTACAACAGTTACCGTTCGAACCAGACCGTTCATGCCCTCTACACCACCCTTTCGATGAGCTGGGGAAAGTTCAGTGTGATGGGCGGACTTCGGGCTGAAGAGGCGATCCAGAACCTCGGGTTCCGTTCGCTCAATGCAACGGCCAGAAACGAATATTTCGCCCTCTACCCCACCCTCCATACGAGCCTAGCCTCGGGAAAGAACGAGTGGCAGCTCAACTACAGCCGCAGGGTGAACCGCCCCGACGGCCAGTCGATGAACCCGGTACCCGAATACCGCGACCCGCTGAACATCTTCGTGGGCAACCCAGACCTCAAGCCCGAGGATATCCACTCGCTTGAGTTCGGTTATGCTGTCAAGGCAGGGAACCTCAATTTCGTTCCCACGCTCTTTTACCGCTACAAGGTGAACGGCTTCACCATGGTAACTTCCAACCTCAATGATTCGGTGCTGGTTACCACCATCGACAACCTCGACCAGGACCAGTCGGCCGGCATCGACCTGAGCGGAACCTGGCAAATCCAGAAGGTGATGAACTTCAACTTCAGCGCCTCGGGATTTTACAGCGAGATTGATGCCTCCAGCATCGGTTACAGCAGCAATCGGTCAACATTCAGCTGGAACGCCAAGATCAACGCCTCCTTCTATATCACAAAAACCACCGTATTCCAGTTCAACAGCCAGTACCGCTCGGCATCGCTTACTGCGCAGGGAATGCGGGAACCCAGCTGGGTAGTGAACCTGGGGTTCAGGCAGGATTTCTGGAAGAAGAAACTCTCGCTGATCGTTACGGTTTCTGACCTGTTCGATTCACAGGGGATGAAGAGCACAGTGAACACCCCCACCCTTGTGCAGGAATCTTACCGCCGCCGCGATGCGCGGGTAATCTACGGCGGACTGGTATTCAACTTCGGCTCCAAAGGCAAGAAGGTCAAAGAGACCAAAATGGAGTTCGATAACGGGATGTGATCCCGTTTTAAGTTAATTTTGCGGGGTTGACTCTGCATCATGGCCGGATCGTTGGATAAATATTTCTCTCATCTCGAACCGATTGTACGGAACCTTCCGCACAAACCTGGGGTGTATCAGTATTTCGACGACAAAGGGAAGATCATTTACGTGGGCAAAGCGAAGGACCTTCGCAAACGGGTGAGTTCCTATTTCGCAAAAATCAACTCCATAAGCGGTAAGGTGCAGATGCTGGTGCGCAAGATCGCGGAGATCAAGGTGATCGTCGTGGAGACCGAGCAGGATGCCCTTCTTCTCGAGAACAACCTCATCAAGAAGTATATGCCGCACTACAATGTAGCGCTTAA
>CAYHCQ010000069.1:0-18902 GCA_964355115.1 uncultured Prolixibacteraceae bacterium
GAGGATCTCATACCTTATATGTGGCAACTTCCCTCAATTCGGCCAACCCCTGTTCCAGGGTACCATCGACCCCCATCAGATTGGTTATCCATTGATAGTTTTCCGGTACGATGCCAACCATAATATGCACAACCCCAAGTCCTGTTTTATTGGGCAGGAAGTACGGGAATTTTTCATTGTTTTCGGTGAAGAGTGAGTGTGCTTTTCGTATTTCAAAGGCAGCGGCTGTATAGTCCCCGAATTTTAATCTTGCAATTGCCCACTGAAGAGTTACCTCCGCCAGACAGAATCTGTAGTAAGGAGAATTCTGCGAACCCTCTTCAAGCTTTTCAATCCGGCCCGCTCTGTTTACCTTCAGCTGATCGAACTGAACGCGGTTCTCTCCAATAAAAAGGGTCAGAAAATCGATATAATTTTCGAGATAAACCGGAATAAGGTTTGCCGGGTTCTGTGTCTTTTCCTCCAGAAGTGTATGCCGGGCCTTCTCAAACTGCAGTCCGAGGATCATCTCAAAAGCATTCTGACAACGGTCATTATAGGCATACTGCGCCCGGGCCTGGAGGCTTAAAAAAAGAAAGGCACCCAACACCATCAAATACCTGGCGGAGAATGCCTTTCGCTGATTGTTAAGGCCGATCATCAATGCACTGCATTCACTATTCCTTCATCGACCAGCACGCGTCCACAGTATTCACATACAATGATTTTTTTATGCATTCGTATATCAAGCTGATGCTGCGGAGGGATTTTATTAAAACAGCCACCACATGCGTCGCGTTCGATCTGTACTACAGCAAGGCCGTTGCGGGCATTTTTCCGGATACGTGTATAGGCGGTAAGCAGGCGTTCTTCGATATATGCCCGGTTATCTTCCGATGAGGAGATCAGGTCGTGCTCCTCCTTCTCCGTTTCGGCAATAATGTCATCAAGTTCATTCTTTTTAATCTCGAGATCATTTTTGCGATCCTGCAGCTGCTGCTGGTAACTGTCGATCTCCTCTTTTTTCAGCTCAAAGCCAGCGGTGTGCTCACGGATCCGTTTTTCCGAAAGTTGAATCTCAAGATTTTGGTATTCAATTTCCTTCGTCAGAGAATCGTATTCCCGGTTATTCCTTACATTCATCTGCTGGTCTTCATATTTCTTAATGAGAACCAAAGCATCCCTGATGGCGTTTTTTTTGTCGGTGATGGCTTTTTCCATGGCTACAGTTTCCTGTATCTGATTATCGACACGCGTTTCAAGACCTGCAATCTCATCTTCAAGATCCTGCACCTCGAGTGGTAATTCACCTCGAATAATGCGGATTTTATCTATCTGAGAATCGATCTGCTGAAGGTTATACAGAGCGATCAATCTTTTCTCAATTGTAATTTCTCCCTTGTCATCGTGCGATTCTGCCTTCTGCTTAGAGGCAGCCTTTGCGGCAACTTTTATCTCGGGTACCTCTTCCTCCTTTGAACCTGTCGTCAACTTCTGAGGGACTTCCTTTGCTGCAGGCTTCTTAGCCAGTTTTGACGGCTTTGAAGTAGCAACAGGCTTGCTTGTTGATTTTGCCATAGAAATATTTTTTAAAAATATTGAACCGGGTTGGTATTTACCTCTGAAATAAGGAACGCAAAATTAGGAAATTTTTCGATAAGCGCAGCATAAAGCCATTCTTTTACCCAGTGTTCACTCTCATAATGACCAATATCGGCAAGTAATATCCTTCCCGGAGGCACAAAGAAATCATGGTATTTAAGGTCGGCAGTAATATAGATATCAGCGCCCGCACGCAGCGCCTCATTGATAAGGAAGCTTCCGGAGCCTGTGCAAAGGGCAACGGTTGAAACCTGCTTTTGCATTAATGCCGTATGCCTGATCAGGGGCAGTTGAAATGTCTTCCTCAGATATTCGAGGAACTGATTTTCGGAAAATTCATGATCCAGTCTGCCAAACAAACCCGAACCTGCGCAAGGAAATGAGTTTGCAAGCGGATAAATATCATAAGCCACCTCTTCATAGGGGTGAATTGAAAGAAGTGCAGCAACAACAGCTCTTTCCTGAAAGCTCTGAATAACAACCTCTATCCGGACCTCCTTTTCAAAATGAAGCGTATCTATTTCGCCGACAAACGGATGGGCGTTTTCGGATGCCCTGAAAGTTCCTGACCCCTCAACATTATAGCTGCAATTATCGTAGTTCCCGATGGAACCTGCACCTGCGGCAAACAGGGCATTTCTGACAGAATCAGCATGGTCAAGCGGGCAAAAGGTGACAAGTTTTTTTATCAGCCCCTGTTTGGGGCTTAATATCCGGTAGCTTTTGATCCCTAGCTTCTTAAACAGATGGGCATTCAACCCCTCCCGGATGTTATCGAGATTGGTGTGTATGGCATAAATGGCAATATTGTTCAATACGGCAAGCTGAAGAATGGCAGTTTCAGGGAGTCCTTTGCTAAGTTTCTTGATCCCTTTGAAAATGAAAGGGTGATGCGAAATCACCAGGTTGCATTGGCTTGAAACGGCTTCCTCCATAACAGCCGGTGTAAGGTCGAGACAAAGGAGCGCTTTATGAAATGTCATATCCGGATCGCCGTAAAGCAGTCCGCAGTTATCGAACTCCTCCTGATAGGCCAGGGGCGCTTTCTCTTCCAGGAATCTGCAGATTTCCGAAATTTTCATCTGTTGATAATTAAGGTCCAAAGTTAATCAATCCCATTGATAATACATATTCAGAACTGTTCATAAACTGTTTAAAAGTTTCACTGTACAGGGGTATTTCAAGGATGGAAAATAGCAAAATTTGTCACTATAAAAATGAGTCAACATGAGCTCCAACGCCACCCCGCTGATTTTCGTAATTGACAAAAACCCCATCCATAACAGTCTGATCAAATATCACTTAAACGTGAACCGGTATTTTAGCGTTCAATCCTTTTCTTCCGGCAGTGAATGTTTCTACCGGCTTCAGAAAAATGTTCTTCCCGATTTCATTATTATGGATTATGTTGCCGGCGACCTTAACGGATTTGATTTCTTGCGCAAGGCAAGGGCATTATCTCCGCAATCAAATATAATTTTCTTCTCCTCCTATGACGACCCGATCCTCGCCGTCAGGCTGTTGGATGGCGGCGCAACAGATTATATTGCTAAAACCGGAAAACTCGAACTCGGCATCAGTGAACTTTTAAAGAATCTCGCCTTCCTCTGCCGGGAAAAACAGCAGGTTGAAAAACCCTGATAAATTGACCGTTCGGACTTGTTAGGGTGAAAACATATCCATATTGTAGGGTAATTCGATTTTTTTATATAATTTCGACCCTTCGATAATTATGAAAATCCTGCAGGTCATATTATTGCCACTTTCCTTTTGTTATGGTCTCCTGATGAAGGTGCGCAATCTGTTTTTCGATCTGGGCATCCTTCCGGTCAAGGAATTCGACAGAGCCGTTATTAGCGTAGGAAATCTTTCCTTTGGCGGAACCGGCAAAACGCCCCAAATAGAGTACCTGATACGGTTGCTGACTCCTGCCTTTTGTATCGCCACCCTTAGCCGCGGTTATGGACGAACGAGTAGTGGGTTCATCATTGCCTCAAAAAAATCAAATGTTAAATATGTCGGAGATGAACCGCTTCAGTTCATCAAAAAGTTCGACAATATTAAGGTCGCTGTTGATGAAAAAAGAATAAGGGGCATTGAACTGCTGCTTGAAAAACACCCCGAAACCGATGTCATTCTCCTCGACGATGCATTTCAACACAGATATGTCAAACCCGGGTTGTCGATTTTACTAACCGATTATCATAAACTCTATACCGAAGACCATGTGCTGCCCAGCGGAACCCTCAGGGAGTTCAAAACCGGGGCCGGCAGGGCTGACCTTATTATTGTGACGAAGACCCCGAAAATTTTCTCTCCCATTACCCGCCGAAGGATCATAGATGACATCAAGCCATTAAAGCATCAAACCGTGTTGTTCTCCTTCCTGAAATACGGAGAGCTGGTACCTGTGTTCGATACCCTGAAAATGGAAATTCCAGGCAGAGTCACGAACATCCTTCTATTTACCGGGATTGCCAACGATTACCCCCTCAGCGAGCACCTTGCACGGACCTGTTCAGAGGTCGTTCCGGTCAAATTTCCCGATCACCATGTTTATTCCGAAAAGGATATTGCACGGATTTCACAAACTTTCCATAACCTGCCAACTCAAAAAAAACTGATAGTCACCACCGAAAAGGATGTAATGCGGTTAAAAACACCCGAATTGAGCACTATTTTAAAAAATCTGCCGTTATTTTACGTTCCTGTTGAAGTTGATTTTCACGGCACCGACAAACAACTATTTGATAATGTGATCCTGAGCTATGTTAACAAAAATAAGAGAAACCATTGAATACCTTGAGGCTAAAGTCAGCCTGAAGCCTGAAGTCGGAATCATACTTGGCACCGGCCTGGGGGGCCTTGTAAACGAGATCACCATTCAGCATACAATGCCCTACGAATTTATCCCTAATTTTCCTGTTTCAACTGTGGACGGGCATCACGGTCAGCTTATTTTCGGCACCATGAGCGGAAGAAACATTGTAGCCATGCAAGGCCGGTTCCACTATTATGAAGGGTACACCATGCAGGAGATCACTTTCCCCGTGAGGGTGATGCATTTTTTAGGCATTAAACTGCTGATACTCTCTAATGCGAGCGGCGGACTTAATCCGGAGTTCGAGGTGGGCGACATCATGGTGATTGATGATCATATCAACCTATTGAAAGACAATCCATTAATTGGCAAGAATGAAACTGAGATCGGCATGCGTTTTCCGGATATGAGCAACGCATACGACCCTGAACTTATCCGAAAGGCCTTCGCCATCGGAGAAAAACAGGGGATTAAATTGAAAAAAGGTGTTTATGTGGCAGTTTCCGGTCCAACCTATGAGACACCGGCTGAATATAATTATATCCGCATCATCGGGGGCGATGCAGTTGGAATGTCGACAGTTCCCGAAGTTATTGCAGCCCGGCACATGGGATTAAAATGCTTTGCTGTTTCTATAATTTCCGACCTTGGAGTCCCCGGCAAGATCGTGGAGATTTCCCATCAGCATGTGATCGATGCCGCCAATTCAGCCGAACCTAAAATGACGAAGATCATCAAGGAGTTGATTGCCGCCGAAGCCTGACGTCAGTAGACCTTCATATACACCGATGATTTAAGTAAATTTGCAGAATCATGCGGTGGTTCCCATTCTTTTTTTTTCTGATTTTTTCGGGGTGCTCTTGCGACCGGACTGATTCTTCCCAACATGCCGGTTCAATTCAAGGTAAAGAAAATCGTGGAGCGTCAGAACCAGGTTTGGCCTCAGCTGAAAGGGCTGAACCAGCATCCGGAATTTCTGATCCCGTTCAGCCACCGGCAATGCGGGCAAAGAAGAGAAGGAAGCAGGAGCCAAAACCGGACACCATCTCGTATTCCGGGAGTCGCCTCCCTGATTCTTCGGCCATTGCCAGAATCCAATTCCTGAGAAGCCGCAACATTGATCTCGACCTCAACGAACCCGTGAACCGGGCTTTCCTCTCTTCTGAAATCCCGACAAAACGATTTCCATCGATGATCCGGTTAAGCCAGGAATCGTTTCTAAAGGTCGGTTTCGATAACGACATCCTGGATTATACCGACAGGTTTTACACAAACGGTCTGCGGGTTGATCTCATTTTACCGGCATTGCAGGCAAATCCTCTGGGAAAAATAATGCTGCCTTACTGGGGATCGGCCATGAATTATTATGGACTTACCCTTTGCCAGAACATGTACACCCCCTCCACAACAAAAACGGGTGGGATTCTCTATGGCGACCGGCCTTATGCTGCCTACCTGTACCTGGGCAGTTTCCGGATTTCCAACGACACATTGCGGCAGATCAGGCAGACAAGTGAAATCTGGATCGGGGTCATCGGCCCATCTTCATACGGAGAGTGGGTACAGCGCTCATTTCACAATAGCGTGCCAACCAACAATGAACCCCTTGGATGGGAGTACCAGATACAGAACGATCTGGTACTGAATTACAACCTTTCACTTGAGAAGGGTATAGTGAGCCGGCGGAATTTTGATTTTACGGTTTGTGCTGCAGGATCGCTGGGCACGTTGTACACCAATATCGGAGGAGGGTTCCAGTTCAGGGCAGGATGGCTTAACCCCTATTTTTCCAATCTCGGCATTGCACGGAAAGAGCGACTCAGGGAGGACGGACTACGCCGTTCACAATTGTTTGTATTTGTCAGGGGCTCCGGGAAGGCAGTCGGTTATGATGCATCTCTTCAGGGGGGAATGTTCAACAAGTCAAGTGTATACACCCTACCATCCGGCGAAATTTCGAGAATTGTATTCCAGACCTCCGCCGGTCTCTCCGTGAATTATGGGGGTATTCGTCTCGATATCGAGCAATACCTTCTTAGTCCTGAGTTTCATGAAGGCTGGTGGCATAAATGGATACATATCGGACTTACTTTCTGTCTTTAGTTGTTGATAAATAAAAATCAGCCAGGCGGAGAAATCAACAGGGATTCCGACTATTTTTGACGCATGGAAGAACAGAAAAATCCTGCCGGCGGGTCATACGACCAGGAACGGAAGAAAGCAACTGACAGCAGGAAAAATTTGCGTGGCCGCGGATTTAAAACGGCTCTTAACGACACTGTGTTTGAACACGGAAAGGTTCCTCCCCAGGCGCCTGAACTTGAAGAGATTGTGCTTGGTGCGATGATGCTTGAGAATGACCGTCTTGCCGAGGTCATTGAGGTACTTAAACCAGAGGTTTTTTACAAGGAACACCATCAGATAATTTTTTCTGCCATAATGAGGTTGTTCGGCCACAACGAACCGGTCGATATTCTGACAGTAACCGAAGAGCTCAGAAAAAGCGGAGAACTTGATGTTGTCGGCGGTCCCTATTACATCACAATGCTTACCAACCGGGTTGCATCTGCCGCCAATATTGAGTTTCACTCACGGATCATCCTGCAAAAGTTCATCCAGCGTGAGCTCATCCGAGTATCGTCCGACATCATACGCGACGCTTATGAAGATACCACAGATGTGTTCGATCTCCTTGATAAAGCTGAGACCGGCCTTTTTGCAATAAGTGAGAGCAGCATCGGCAAATCTTACATGGACATGCAATCCATCATCAGGGAGGCAATAAAGGAAATTGTTGCAGGGCGTGAGCATGCAGGCCAGTTGCGGGGTGTAGGTTCCGGTTTTACGGAACTCGACCGGGTGACTTCCGGCTGGCAGAAGTCAGACCTCATGATTATCGCCTCCCGCCCGGGCATGGGGAAAACCGCATTTGCCCTTACCATGGCGCGCAATGCCGCGATTGAGTTTAAAAAGCCTGTCGCCATTTTCTCACTCGAAATGTCTGCCATCCAGCTTGTCACCCGATTGATTTCCAGCGAAACGGAGATCCCTCAGGAAAAACTGCGTCGCGGAACAATGGAAGACCATGAATGGGCGCAGTTAAATGCCAGGATCACTGCCTTGATAGAAGCCCCGTTATATATTGACGACACAGCCGCCCTCTCGATTTTCGACCTTCGGGCGAAATGCAGAAGGCTTAAGGCACATCACGATGTTCAGCTCATCATCGTCGACTACCTGCAGCTCATGCAGGGAAGCCAGGAGACCAAGGGCAACCGTGAACAGGAGATCAGCAGTATTTCGCGCGGCCTCAAGACACTTGCCAAGGAGCTTAATGTACCTGTAATTGCCCTTTCCCAGCTGAGTCGTGCACCGGAAAAACGGTCGGCCGCTGCCAAACCAATCCTGTCTGACCTTCGTGAATCGGGATCGATTGAGCAGGATGCCGATATGGTTATGTTTATTTACCGGCCGGAGTATTATAAAATTGATGTTGATGAGGCAGGAGATTCCACCTCGGGTGCGGCTGAAATCAGCATTGCCAAGAACCGGCACGGGCCACTTAAAGATGTGAAGGTAAGATTCATTGCGAAATACGCCAAGTTTGCTGATGCCGAAATGGAGTACACACCGGTTCATAATATTCCTGCCAATGCTTCGTTTGATGGATCGGTGCGGACTCGCAGCGTTATG
Source organism: uncultured Prolixibacteraceae bacterium (assembly GCA_964355115.1). Taxonomy (GTDB): domain Bacteria; phylum Bacteroidota; class Bacteroidia; order Bacteroidales; family FEN-979; genus JANXZO01. The sequence continues at coordinate 8,096 of CAYHCQ010000069.1, forward strand.
TCGAAAATGGATGATGATGAGCAGCAAGAGACTCCTTTTTAGCCTGCCTTTAACCCTGGTGATTTTTCTTATCCTCTTCAGCCTGCAACCGGCCAGGGCCGCCCATTTGCTTATCCCGATGGACGAAACCCAGAAGAATCACCTGAAGGCTTATGGCATTGCGTTCTGGATCCTCGAAAAGGACATTGAGGTAAACTGGCTTCTTAATTACCGTGGAGGAAGTTTCATGCTGCAATATGTCAAAGCTATTGAGGAGGAGTGCACTATCCGTGGAGTCACCTGCCAGATAATCGCAGATGCCCAGGCTTCAGCCATACTTCAGGAGATTGCCGATCCACAGGTAAATATGGAGAATGTAAAACTGCACAAAGCGCCCAAAATCGCAGTTTATTCTCCAAAGAACAAACTCCCCTGGGACGATGCCGTTACACTTGTTCTTGCCTATGCCGAAATCCCATATACGATCATTTACGACGAGGAGGTAATAACCGGCGTGTTGCCGCTTTATGACTGGTTGCATCTGCATCATGAGGATTTTACAGGCCAGTACGGTAAATTCTGGGGAGCCTACCGGAATTTTCCATGGTACCAGGAGGATGTAAGGCTTCAGGAGGAGAATGCCAGGAAACTTGGGTTCGGAAAGGTCTCACAGATGAAACTTGCTGTTGCAAAGAAAATCAAGGAGTTCGTCGCTGGAGGAGGCTATCTGTTCTCTATGTGCTCGGCGCCCGACAGTTATGATGTAGCCCTTTCGTCGGAAGGACTCGATATCTGCGATGTAATGTTCGACGGAGATGCACCGGAGCCGGGTGTTCAGTCAAGGCTGGATTACTCCCGCTGTTTTGCATTTGAGAACTTCAAACTAAGCAGCAATCCTTACGAATATGAGATTTCCTCTATCGATGTTTCCGAGACCCGGCCCAGGACAATTTCACGGGACAATGATTTTTTCAGCCTGTTTGAATTTTCAGCCAAATGGGATCCCGTTCCAAGCATGCTCTGCCAGGACCATGAGAACCTGATCCATGGATTTATGGGACAGACTACGGCATTTAATAAAATTTACGTCAAATCGAATGTTGTCATCCTGGGAGAAAACCGATCGCTCAATGAGGCCCGATATATTCACGGAGATTTCGGCAAAGGAACCTGGACTTTTCTGGGTGGTCACGACCCCGAGGATTACCAACATATGGTCGGAGACCCTCCCACCGACCTGAACCTTCATCCGAATTCACCCGGATACAGGTTGATACTCAACAATATACTGTTTCCGGCTGCAAAAAAGGAAAAGCGCAAAACCTGATGGGTAGCCTTTTCTATTGGGTAAGATTATGCTTTTCTATTTGGCAAGATTATGCTTTTCTGTCGTAGATCTCGTAGGAATAGGTAAAATCGTTTTGCTCATCAGGACCATGGTCTTCACGGGAGATCAACTGCCATGCTGAAAAATCCAGTTCAGGAAAAAAGACGTCGCCTTCAAATGATTTATGTACCCTGGTCAGATATAAACGATCGGTAACAGGTAAAAACTGCCGGTATACCGATGCCCCCCCGATGATAAAATTCTCCTCGCCGGGGTTACACAGGGCAACTGCATCTTCTATACTGTAGGCCATTTCACATCCGTCGATAGTTTCGCCGGGCAAGTCGGTAATGACGATATTGCGGCGATTGGGCAGCGGCCGGCGCGGAAGTGAATCGTAGGTGCGCTTACCCATGATGACCGGATGGCCGGAGGTTACCCGTTTAAAATATTTCATATCGCCCGGGATATGCCAGAGCAGGTCGTTATTCTTTCCGATTGCCAGATTCTCGGCTATGGCTACAATGATCGAGATCATATAAATAGATAAATAGAGTTTAAACGGCGATATCTCCTTTGATATGAGGATGTGACTGATAATCCACGAGTTCGAAATCGCCAAAGGTAAAATCAAAAATTTCTTTTACATCAGGGTTGAGGACCATTTTCGGCAAGGGAAGCGGTTCCCTGGACAATTGCAGTTTTACCTGGTCGATGTGGTTAAGATAGATATGTGCATCCCCCAGGGTATGAACGAATTCGCCGGGCTTTAGTCCTGTTGCCTGCGCCATCATCAGGGTAAGCAGGGCATAAGAAGCAATATTAAACGGAACGCCCAGGAAGATATCGCAACTGCGCTGGTACATGTGGCAGGAGAGTTCGCCATTGGCAACATAAAACTGGAACATCAGGTGACACGGAGGAAGTGCCATCATGTCAAGTTCCCCCACATTCCAGGCACTGACGATGTGCCTGCGCGAATCAGGATTATTCATGATCGAATGAACAACCTGACTGATCTGATCGACATGACCGCCTCCGGGCTGTGGCCAGAAGCGCCACTGATAGCCGTAAATATGACCCAGGTCACCGTTTTCGTCGGCCCACTCATTCCAGATCGAAACTTTATTGTCGTTCAGGTATTTCGTGTTCGTTTCGCCCCTGAGAAACCATAACAGTTCATGAATAATGGACCGGAGATGAAGCTTCTTGGTGGTCATCAGCGGGAAACTATCGCGAAGATCGAAACGCATCTGGTGACCAAAAACACTGATTGTCCCGGTGCCGGTACGATCCTGCTTCTGAACTCCGTTTTTCAGAACATGGTCAAGAAGAGAGAGGTATTGCTTCATCTATTAAATCGTAAAAACAAGAGTTAAAAGTTAAGAGTCAAGAGTTAAGAGTTAGTGTTTTGGCACGGTGCTGAATGATTCTGGGTCGTGTTTGTGGCGGAAGAAGATGGCAAAAAGGATTGCCACCACTACTGAGTAGCCGGCAAAGGCGAACCAGATTCCTTGCCAGTCGAAGGCCCCACCGGGCAATATATAAAATTTGTCAATCACGATACCGCTTATCCGGCTTCCGAGGAAAGCGCCAAATCCGTTGGTCATCATCATGAACAACCCCTGGGCGCTGGCTCTGATCGAAGGATCGCTTTGCGTTTCGACAAAAATAGAGCCTGAAATATTGAAAAAATCGAAGGCCATCCCATAAATAATACAGGAAAGAATGATCATCCAGAGTCCATCGGCCGGGTTTCCGAAACCAAATAGAGCAAACCGGAGCACCCAGGCGATCATACTGAAAAGCATCACTTTCTTTATACCGAACTTCCTGAGAAAAAACGGAATGGTAAGAATGAACAGGGTTTCAGATATCTGGGAAATCGACATGATAATCGCGGGATATCTAACAGCGATCAGGTCCTGGAATGCCGGAATTTTTGCGAAATCATGCAGAAATGTGTCCCCGTAGGCATTGGTGAGCTGCAGTGAGGCACCCAGCAGCATGGCAAAGATGAAGAATACCGCCATTTTTGCATTCTTAAACAGGGCAAAAGCATTTAAACCCAGCTCATTCACGAAGGACTTCTTATGCCCCCTGCCAAGCGGCGGGCATTTGGGCAAAGTAAAGGAATAGAGTCCGAGGAACAGCGAAGCGGCGGAAGCCACATAGAACTGGGCCGCAGATTTTTCAAGTCCGGTCAGGCTGATGATCCAGAGTGCTACGATAAACCCGACAGTCCCCCAAACCCGGATGGGAGGATAATCCTTAACGATATTGAGCCCTTTGCTTTTCAGCGTTGAATAGGTAACTGTAATGGAAAGTGCGATCGTAGGCATGTAAAAAACCATATTCAGAAGCATAATCCAGAACATAGTCGAAGGGTCATTCACCCTGGGAACCATAAAAAGAACGCCCGCTGCAATAATGTGAAATATTCCATAGAGTTTTTCGGCATTCATCCAGCGATCGGCAATAATTCCGGCTATGGCCGGCATAAAGAGCGATGCAATGCCCATCGTGGAAAAAATGGCTCCGAATTCAGTACCAGACCAATGCTTCGTCTGAAACCAGTAGGCTCCGATGGTAAGAAGCCATGAACCCCAGATAAAGAACTGCAAAAAATTCAGCAGAATAAGACGGTGCTTAATACTCATAACTATCAATTAAATTATCGGAAAGGTGAATGGTGCTACTTTCGTTTGTTTAGTTCATCCCTGATCTTAGAGGCTTTTTCGTATTCCTCGTTCTCAACTGCAAGCCGGAGCTTCTCCCTGAGTTCGCCGGTGGTATTTTCCGGATAGGACTCCTTTTCCTCAAATTTCACATCATCGCCAGGCAGATCAGGGGCCGCCTTTTCTGATTCTTCATCCATCAGGATTCCGGCGGCGGCCATGATATTTTCATAGGTGTAGATCGGGCACTGGAATCGTATGGCCAGTGCGATTGCATCGGAGGTGCGGGAGTCGATTTCAAGCTCGGTTTCTCCACTTTTACAGATAAGTGTGGCATAAAAAACCCCTTCGCTGAATTTGCTTACGATCACCTCGGTGATATCAATATGGAAGGAATCGGCGAAAGATTTAAACAGATCGTGGGTGAGCGGGCGTGGCGTTTTAATTTTTTCCAGCTCGATAGCGATGGCCTGAGCTTCAAAACCACCTATTATAATGGGAAGCCTCCGCTTGCCGTCGCGTTCCGACAGAATCAGTGCATAGGCTCCGCTTTGCGACTGACTGTAAGACATACCGTTGATATCTAACCTGATCTTATCCATCAAAAACAGCTGATTTTTCCTCATTACAAACCTACGGGATTTTTACCGAACAGACAAAAAGATGGTCAATAATTCTGTGTTTTCTCAAAAATCTGTTTAATTTTGTGAAAACTACAACTAATTAAACAGGTGAATATGAAAAGAACCGTTACGATTCTCACGGCTTTGCTTTTGCCATTCCTGACAATGGCAAGCGAGGCAAATCTGGTAATTCCTGCAGGAATCAGAGATCAATCAATCCTTTACTGGGGTTTTCTGATCACGTTTGCAGGGTTTATGTTTGGCTTATTTCAGTTTCTGAAAGTAAAAAAGATCGGTGCGCATAAATCCATGCTGGATGTTGCACAGGTAATTTTCGAAACTGCCAAGACCTATCTTGTTCAGCAGGGAAAATTTTTATTGATCCTCTTCGCCTTCATCGGATCAGCCGTTGCCTTTTACTTCGGATGGCTCTCTGATGCCAATTTCGGCGTTGGCGGTGTACTGATGATTCTTGGATGGACCGTTATCGGCATCCTCGGCTCATACAGTGTTGCCTGGTTCGGGATCAGGATGAACACGCTGGCCAATGCCCGGATGGCATTTGCTTCGCTGGAAAGAAAACCGATCAAGCTCCTCAACATCCCCTTGAATGCCGGGATGAGTATCGGCGTTGTGCTGATCTCCCTTGAGCTGATCATGATGCTTATCATTTTAATGTTTGTACCTGGCGAATACGCCGGCGCCAGCTTTATCGGATTCGCTATTGGTGAATCGCTGGGTGCCTCGGCTTTGAGAATTGCCGGCGGTATCTTTACGAAGATCGCCGATATCGGTTCCGACCTGATGAAGGTGATCTTTAAAATCGGTGAAGATGACCCCAGAAATCCGGGAACCATTGCCGACTGTGTTGGCGATAATGCCGGCGACAGTGTTGGCCCGACAGCCGATGGCTTTGAAACTTACGGCGTGACCGGTGTTGCGCTGATCTCGTTTATCGTTCTTGCTGTTACCGATGCCACCCTTCAGGTTCAGCTTCTTAGCTGGATCTTCGTGATGCGTATTTTCATGATCATCACCTCCATCGTTGCTTTCTGGATCAACGGTGCCATCAGCAAGGCAAAATACAGCAATGCCGACGACCTCGATTTTGAAAAACCGCTTACTTCACTCGTATGGATTACCTCCATCTTATCCATTGTTGTGACGTTTGTAATCAGCTATCTTACTATTGGGGACCTTCCCAATGACCTCTGGCTTACTTTATCGGTCATTATCAGCGCCGGAACACTTGGCGCTGCCTTAATCCCCGAGTTCACAAAACTCTTTACCAGTCCTAAATCGACCCACGTTAAAGAGGTGGTTGTAGCATCACAGGAGGGCGGCGCTTCCCTGAATATTCTTTCAGGTCTGGTTGCCGGTAACTTCAGCGCCTTCTGGCAGGGCATGGTCTTTTTCCTGCTGATGTTCATTGCCTATTTTGCCAGTACATTCGGCCTGAGCAATGTCATGATCTACCCCTCCATCTTTGCCTTCGGCCTTGTGGCTTTCGGTATGCTTGGCATGGGCCCGGTAACCATTGCTGTTGACAGCTACGGACCGGTAACCGACAATGCCCAGTCCATTTATGAGTTGTCGCTCATCGAAGAGATCCCCGGCATCAGCGCAGAGATTGAGCGTGATTTCGGATTCAAGCCCGATTTCGAAAAATCGAAACATTACCTCGAGGCCAACGACGGCGCGGGAAACACCTTCAAAGCTACCGCAAAACCGGTACTTATCGGAACCGCGGTTGTGGGTGCCACCACCATGATCTTTTCGCTTATTCTTGTTATCAAGAATTCTCTTGGCATTGAGCCCGAGAAGATCCTCACTTTGCTGAATCCTTACACCATCCTGGGATTCCTGCTTGGCGGCGCGGTTATCTACTGGTTCAGCGGCGCCTCCATCCAGGCGGTTACCACTGGTGCCAGCCGGGCTGTTGCCTATATCAAAGACAACATCAACCTCGACCCGAATGCGCCAAAAAAGGCTGATACTGCCAAGTCAAAAGAGGTGGTTCAGATCTGTACCGTTTATGCCCAGAAGGGAATGCTCAACATTTTCATCGCCATCTTCTCCTTTGCGCTGGCGTTCGCCTTCCTCTCCTCTCCCACCGGACTGGTTGATACAATGAGTCCGGATGAGAAGCTGAACTTCGCCCTCCCGGTTTCGCTGTTCGTCAGCTACCTGATCTCCATTGCATTCTTCGGTCTTTACCAGGCAATCTTCATGGCCAACGCCGGCGGCGCCTGGGACAATGCCAAGAAGGTGATCGAGGTGGATATGAAAGAGAAGGGTACCGATCTTCATGCAGCTTCTGTTGTTGGCGATACTGTTGGCGACCCGTTCAAGGACACGTCATCAGTTGCCCTCAACCCCATCATCAAGTTCACTACACTGTTCGGATTACTCGCCATGGAAATTGCCCTTTCAGAGCATTTTCGTGCCATTGCACATTATGTAGGGCTCGCATTCTTTGCCGTGGCCCTCTATTTTGTTTACCGTTCATTCTATAAAATGCGCATTAAAGATTAAACTTTTCTAACAACTTGTAGAAGAGAGGCTGTGGGGAAAATCCCTGCGGCCTCTTTTTTTATGCCCGCATGATCTGCTTTTGCGTTGATAAAATTTCCTATTTTCGTAACATGGCAACGAATACAATTTAGATGAAGGTTTTATACAGATTTTGTCTATTGATCACCCTCATTTGTACTTTTACAAGTTGTAGTGATTATGCGGACAATCGGGATGTTACAGTCATTAATAAGCCTGGCTCATCATCAAATGATTCATCCTACAACCAAGTCATCCTTTCTGATTCTATGGCTATTCTTGATTCGTTGATACTGAAAAACAGAACAAGTAAAATTGAGGAATCTCTCATATATGCATTGCGTGCAGGCAAGATGGCCAAACAATTGAACACACCAGTGGCCTTTGCCAATGCTTACATTATGCTGGGGAATGTTTATTCACAGTTCAAATTGGATTCGGCATTCTATTTCTACTATACAGCCAGAGAACTGGTCGACAGCCTTAATTTAACAACTCTTCGGGGAAAAGTTTTATATAACCTGGCAATGCTGTATGGCCTGACAGGTAACTATAAGACTTCCATTATTCTCCTCGATTCGGCGCTTAACGCGGCTAAAGGTTGTGGTAATTTTGTTATCGGGTCAAACGCACTCAATGCCATTGGCAATATCTATCTGGATATGGGAGACGAAACAAATGCGCGAATGATGTACGACTCTGCATTCAAAGTTGCAGCCTCCCGCTCTCTCTACCTTCAGATGGGTACTGCTTTGGGAAACCTTGCAAAATTTGAGCCGGATCAATTGAAATCACAAAAATTGAATCAACGTGCCATCGGGTATATGCAACACTGCACTGGTTCTGAAGAACCTATGGCTCAAATACTGATCAATATGGCGAATGGATGTACGGATCAGAATTCTGCGATTTATTATTTCGACAAGGCATTAACCCTCATTTCCGACGAAAATTCCCCTGAAGAGTATATAGGGGTTTATAACAACTTAGCCTGCACGTACCTGGATATGGGTGAGATTGCGAAAGCAGAAAAGTGTATTCTTGACCATGCCGTGCCAGTCGCTGTAAGAACAAATAATCTGGACTGGCAATCAACAGTTTATGACACCTATGCAGATATTCTGCAGCGCAAGGGAAATCTTTCGGGCGCATTATTTTATGAAAAGAAGTCAATAGAATCAATGGAATTGGCAAATAAACAATCGGCGTTAAAACAAGTCAGACTGATTGCTGCCATGCTGGATTTGAAAAACAAAGAATCCATAATCAAAGAGAGTAAGCTCGAAATTGAACGGTCAAGGTTACGTTTGAGAAACAGAAACCAATGGATTCTCATAATCCTTTTATTTCTGGCCGCTGTCAGTACTGCTTTTGTCATTCTGATCCTTAGAAAACGGATCCAGCTTCAAAAGCAACAGATTGAATCGGCCAAAAAATTGATCGAAGCAGAAGAAAACGAAAGGACGAGAATAGGTCGTGACCTGCATGACCTTACAGGTCAGAGATTCTCTGGTTTAACAGGTTATATTGAAAGTATTGAATTTCACGACCTGCCAACAAAAACTACCGTGTTGCAAATGGTACAGGAGACACATGGACTCGTCAGGGAGATTTCACACCAGATGAACAAATCGTGGATTGAGCGCTTTCCGATTGAAAAATCAATTGCCGGTTTATGTGAAGATTTTCGTAAAATGACCAGGTTAAACCTCGAATTTCATGCTCCGGATCAATATCCCGACATTTCCCGAGATGTCAAAATTCATCTGTTCAGAATACTTCAGGAATTACTTTCCAATGCTGTCAAGCATGCACCCCTGGCAAAGGTTTATCTCGAAATCTATTTTAACGCAGGCCATCTCCATATAAGGTACAACGACGATGGTCCGGGTTTTTCTAATATGGAAACCAAACATCATGGCATAGGATTGAGCAACATATCTGAGCGGATTACACTTTTAAATGGTCACGTAGTCTTTGAATCCTATCCCGGTTTTGGTACTGATTTTAAAATTACAATTCCATTTGGCAATAAAAAATCGACCAAATTGGAACTTACATCAATAGTATGATCAGACTATTCTCAATCGAAGATCATTGGATGGTTATTGATGGTTTAAAGGCCAGGTTCAGAGCTTACAGGGATGAGATTTCCATAACCTGCAGCGCCGAAAACATAGACGAAGCGCTCACTTGTAATGACAACCTGTTTGATATCATTTTACTTGATCTTCTAATCCCGGGGACCGATCCGGTTGAAAATGTGAAGAGGCTACAGCAACAGTTTCCAGAAAAACCCATCGTTATACTGACCTCCGAAGAAAGAACTGTTTTTGTAGATCAAATGTGTTCATCGGGAGTTTATGCCTACCTGACCAAACACGATTCGAGAAAGACTATGAAGGAGACAATAGTGAAGGTTGCAAAGGGTGAAAACTGTTGTTTACAACACCAATTGGATTTTAAGCAGAACAAAATTATTACGACGGCCGGCAACCCTGAATTTATCTTAATGGCCAGGGAAAAAGCAATTCTGACCTTTTTCTCAGAAGGGTTAAGATTGAATGAAATCGCTGTTAAAATGAATATGACCGATAGTGCAGTCGGAAAAGATATGGCCAGATTGCGGAAGCAGTTTAATGTAAAATCGAATGCAGCATTAGTAGGGATTTATAATAGTAAACCCAAATTTTAACCCTCGTTTGATATCCCGAACCACCCAGGAATACGCTCATTTCCCTACCGAATAAATAAAATGGCAACCTTTTTCTAAAATCACTGTCGTGATTCAACAATCATGATATGTGATACTTAAATCGATTTTTCGAAAGTATTTCACTGTTTTCCCCTGTCGCATTATTCCGATATATCCCCAGCCAGTCAATCATTTTACATCTTAACTTAACCCTCGGAATACATTGAAAAACAATGCTATTCTTCTAACCTAAAATCCACTAACATGAACAAGGCTATTTTCATCGTTGCATTTTTTCTTTTTATTACAGGGTTTCAGCAGGCATTTGCTCAATTTCCGATACCCTCCTACGACCAGTCTGTAAAAAGCAGGGCAAATTTCCAGGAATCGCAGTCCTACAGAGGTCGAAGAAATATGAATGTCAAGGTTAAGTGTGTAGGCATCACCTCATCAGCAACATGTCAGGCAACGGTTTGGATTTACAGTCTCGACGGGCAAACGGTTTTTGGGCCTTATACAGTCAATGGCGGAGAAACCCTGACTGTGGAAATCGATGATCGGGAATGGGGAGTACTGGTTCAAACGAACGATGAGATTACAGTGGATATCTGGACAAGCGCATTGGACAATTCAGAACTACAGGTATTAACCAGCCCTTCACTTCCAATATTCTTCAACCTAAATGAAATTCAAAAATGAAAGCCTCAAAAATCATGAAAAGTAAGGTTAGGTTAACCATTCAATGGATTGGGAAAAATAATTTAGAAATGATTCCTCTTTGAATTTTCAATACTCCATTTTTTCAGGTCTGACTTTAAATACAGTTCTCTTTTACTTCAAAAATCGGAGTATGTGACATTAAGTAATTATATTTGTAATAACTTAGTCAGAAACTGTTAAATATTGGAAGACAAAGCGATAATTGCAGCAATGGATATAACCTGCGCAAAGA
>CAYHCQ010000070.1:0-18749 GCA_964355115.1 uncultured Prolixibacteraceae bacterium
ATCGGCCAGCCAGTCGATAATGAGCTGGTCAAAATCGTCGCCGCCCAGGTGGGTGTTTCCGTTGGTTGACTTCACCTCAAAAACGCCATCCCCGAGTTCGAGGATCGAGATATCGAAAGTGCCGCCACCAAGGTCAAAAACAGCCACCTTGATGTCTTTGTGTTTCTTGTCGAGACCGTAAGCAAGAGCTGCTGCTGTGGGTTCATTGATAATACGTTTTACCGTAAGACCGGCGATCTCGCCTGCCTCCTTGGTAGCCTGACGCTGCGAATCGCTGAAATAAGCGGGAACTGTAATAACAGCCTCCTTAACCTCATGTCCGAGGTAGTCTTCCGCCGTTTTCTTCATTTTCTGAAGAACCATGGCCGAAATTTCCTGCGGTGAATATAATTTACCGGATATGTCGACACGCGGGGTGTTGTTGTCTCCTTTTGTAACATTATATGGTACCCGCTTGATCTCGGTCTGAACCTGGTCAAAAGTTTCTCCCATAAAACGTTTGATGGAGAAAACGGTGTTTCTTGGATTGGTGATTGCCTGGCGTTTAGCAGGGTCACCGACTTTCCGTTCGCCATTATCTGTAAAACCTACAACGGATGGTGTTGTACGTCTCCCTTCGCTGTTGGGGATGACGACGGGCTCGTTCCCTTCCATTACAGCCACACAGGAGTTGGTGGTTCCAAGATCAATGCCAATAATTTTTCCCATGATATAAATCTCCTTTAAATAAAATAGTTTGTTCTGAATTTGACCGGAGATAGTCAATCATTGTGCCAAAGCACCTTTTATGTCAGCAGAGTGACAAAAAGACAGAAATGAAGGTTTTAGAAGCCGAGGTCCTTGGTCAGCGGGTTGGTTCTGATATTATCAACAGTCTCCTGCCCGAGCCGGAATGGGCCGACAAACCGTTTCGTGCGGCTGGCAAATAAACCAATCCCATTTTCAATATTGGAGAAGGTTGGTCTTTCCTGCACGATGGTAGTAGAGGGTTCTGTCACCTCCATATAGGTATTCAGGTCATCGGAGCCAACCGTGAAAACGTATATAATCTTCCTCACCGCCCTCGTAACGGAAGGGTCGTAAGGGATCTCCCGGTTGAGCATTCCGTAAAATCCGTCGTTGAGAAAATATTGCTCCATGACTTTCCCCCCGTTTACATCATCGGTTTGCTTATTGCTGAAAATAGTCCATTCGATCCAGGTGGAGTCTTTTACTGAAGGATCGCTCTTTAATGCATCCAGGTAAAGGAGTCGCATGGTAACCTGGTACCGCCGGCCGTTCTTTGCAGATGTCCACAAAAGGTGGGTCTTCACGCCCGGAAGAAAATTTATCTGGAAGTTAGGGATGTCGGGCGGCTTTTCTATCGAAAATTTATTGTCGACCATCACACTCTGCGACCTGATCTGCTTATTTGTTTTGTTTAAAGTTATGTTCAGCTTGTAGAAGAACCCGGAGTCTTTTGCATGCTGAATGTTCCCGACAAAATAATACATCAGCTGGTCGGGGTAGTAGAAGATTGAATCCCCTGCCTCCTTGTCGTGGATGGTGACGGTATCACAGGGGAAAGCTTTGCTGAAGATGGTATCCTTGGCTGAATTGATATAATACTCGTTTATTATAACGTCAAGACTGTCGAAATAATTACTGGAATCGGCAATTTTGGCAAACATCATGGCATCACCCTCTCCGAGAAAGGCCTTGGTGATTTTGATATAATGAATAGAATCGGTCTGATCAAGCAGTCCGTAAACGACCGTGATGTCTCTCCAGTCGGCATTTACATTCAGTTTCTCTTTGCACGACCAGAACAGCGGGGTTGAGAGAGCCAGGATCAGCAGGATTCGAAGATATCGCATTCAGTCAATAATTTGAAGAGCACAAATCTACAATAATTTATCGTAACTTTGCCCATCAAAAGGATAAATATGTCGGCAACAGTATCATTCCGGAATGTGACCAAAGTGACCACCCACGTGCTTCAGGAGATGAAGCACAAGAAAGAAAAGATCGCCATGCTTACGGCCTATGACTACTCGTTCGCACGCATCCTCGACAATACCGGCATAGATGTGATCCTTGTGGGTGACTCTGCCTCCAATGTGATGGCCGGACATGCCTCCACCCTGCCCATCACCCTCGACCAGATGATCTATCATGCATCTTCGGTTGTTAGGGCTGTGCGCCGGGCGCTGGTAGTTGTCGACCTTCCCTTTGGCACTTACCAGGGAAATTCAAAGGAGGCGCTCAATTCGGCCATCAGGATTATGAAGGAGAGCGGTGGTGATGCTGTAAAACTCGAAGGAGGCAAAGAGATCCTTGAATCTGTCGACCGGATTCTTTCGGCCGGGATCCCTGTGATGGGACATCTCGGGCTTACCCCGCAATCGATCCACAAGTTCGGCACATATGTGGTACGGGCCACCACAGAGGAGGAGGCTGCAAAACTGCTGGACGATGCCCATCTGCTTGAAAAATCGGGCTGTTTTGCCATCGTTCTGGAGAAGATACCTGCCAAACTTGGCGGACAGGTAGCCAGGGAGCTGAAGATCCCTATCATCGGGATCGGAGCAGGCAAAGAGGTTGACGGACAGGTACTCGTTCTGCACGACATGCTGGGCATCACCCTGGAGTTCTCACCGAGGTTTCTGCGACGTTACCACAACCTTTCCGAAGAGGTGCACGGTGCCGTCAGCACCTACATCAACGATGTGAAATCCCTCGACTTTCCAAATGAAAAAGAACAGTATTGAGCAGGATATACTTTACGAAGACAACCATCTTCTGATCCTGAACAAGCAGCCCTCTTCCATTGTACAGGGAGATAAAACAGGGGATGAACCCCTCAGTGAAATTCTGAAACAATACATCAAAACAAGGTATGATAAACCCGGGAATGTTTTCCTTGGTGTTGTGCACCGTCTCGACAGGCCGGTGAGCGGGGCTGTGATTTTTGCCCGCACGTCAAAAGCCCTTACCCGGCTCAACGCAATGCTGAAAGAGGGACAGATTCACAAAACCTACTGGGCCGTTGTAAAAAACAAGCCCGCTGAACCGGAAGCACATCTGATCGGCTACCTGCGGCGCAACGAGGAGAAGAACAAGTCTTTCGTTTCGGCCCGCCCCGCAGAAAACAGCCAGAAAGCAGAACTAACTTACCGGCTGCTGGACAGCAGCGACAAATATTACCTTCTTGAGGTAAAACTTCTCACCGGACGCCATCACCAGATCCGCGCCCAGCTTGCAGATATAGGATGTGCGATCAAAGGCGACCTCAAGTATGGATTCCCCCGACCGAACCCGGGCGGCTCAATTCACCTGCATGCCCGGTCGGTCGGGTTCATTCACCCGGTAAGCAAAGAGACAATTTACATTACAGCCGATCCACCCTCGGATCCTGTATGGGATTTCTTTACCCCGAGGCATGCCAGTGAGAAATCGATTCCCGCATGAACAGGCTGCATTCGATACCGGATACAACATTTCCGCAGCAGAGCCTGGTCCTGCCATTAAAGATTTACGGCAAGTCAATGTTCACAGGCCATTTGCTCAAACCTGTTCACCATGAAAACAACCCGATCGGAAAATTCCAGCCCGACTGGATTACCGGGTTTCTCATCTCTTTTTTCATACTGATTGCATGGTCCCAGGTGTTTTTCGGCAAGCGCCTGAAACAGGTACTCATGGCGCCTCTGTCAAAACGATTTCTAAACCAGCTTATCCGCGACGGAAACCTTTTCAAGGAGAGGATCTCGGTTGCCCTGGGTATTGTATATGTTCTGTCGTTTTCGCTCCTGATCTTCCAGATCAATGAGATTCTGTTAAAATGGGCTATAGCGGGTTACAAAGGGTTTTTCCTGTTTCTCATTATAACCGGGCTTTTTACCGGCTTCTGGGCAATCAAGATTTTTACCGTCAGGTTCATCGGTTTTGTTTTCAGAACAAAAAACACTACCCGGGAATATTTGCTTAACATGCTCATATTTTGTCTTGTAACAGGTTTAATAATCCTCCCGTTTCTGGTGATTATTGTATATATGAAGTCTGTTTTTATGCTCTATTGTACTGTTGGCATCATCTCCCTGCTTTTCATTTTTAGGTTCGTGAGAGGTTTTTTTATCGGAATAAGGCTGACGAAATTTTCGTATTTATTTTTAATTGTGTATCTTTGCGCCCTCGAAATTCTACCTCTGCTGGTTCTTGTAAAATTGTTGCTGAATTACATGCATCCCTCAGCCCTGTAGGATTTCCGCATTCATCAACCCAAACACAGATCGACCTTGAAAGTAAAGAATATTCTCGTTTCACAGCCTCAGCCTACCGATTTTGAGAAATCCCCTTATGGCGAAATTGCCAGGAAGTTCAATGTCAATATTACTTTCAGGAAATTTTTCAAAATAGAAGGTATTCCGGCCAAGGATTTCAGAAAAGAGAGGGTGAATATCCTGGATTATACTGCAGTGATCTTTACCTCCCGCAATGCAGTCGATCATTACTTCAGGATGTGCAAGGAGATGAGGGTGGAGGTACCGGAGACCATGAAGTACTTCAGCATCTCCGAATCCACGGCCTATTATCTTCAGAAATACGTTCAATTCAGAAAGAGGAAGATTTTTCACAGCAAGGAGAATGCAGCAAATCTGATTGACCTGGTTAAGAAGCATAAAACCGAGAAATTTCTTTTCCCCTGTTCCGACATCCACAAGAATGAGATTCCTAAGATGCTGGAAGACAATAAAATAAATTACAGAAAAGCTGTAATATACCGCACCCTGGCCGCCGACCTTTCCGACATCGACATCACAAAGTTCGACATGCTGGTATTTTTCAGCCCTTCAGGGATCAAGTCACTCTCAAAAAACTTTCCCGGTTTCGACCAGAAAGAGACGGTTATCGGCGCATTCGGCACTACCACACACAAGGCGATCAAGGATGCGGGATTAACGTTGCACATTGAAGCTCCCACACAAGCCGCCCCTTCAATGACCATGGCCATCGAACTGTTCCTGCAGAACGATGCAAAAAAGAAGTAATTGCAGACTTTTAAAAAATCGGAACGACTCACCGGTTTCGGTGTGATCAGGTCTTTATTTAAAGGCGGTTACATAATTTATCTTCCTCCCTTCCGGGCGACATGGATGCCTGGACCGTCCGGGCCAGACCAACCTGTTAAAATCCTGCTGAGTGTGCCCAAGCACAACCTGCGCAAAGCAACCGAACGGAACCTCGTCAGGCGCCGCATGAAGGAGGCCTACCGCAAAAATAAAGAGATTCTCTACACCCCCCTGAATCAGGGAGGCAGGCAGATGCTCCTGTGTGTTACCTATAACTGCCGGGAAATACTGCCTTCCAATGAGATCGGGGATAAAATAATCTTACTTTTACAACGTTTATTGAAAGAAAATGAAAAAGTTACCTGCTGAGTTTTTCATTTTGCTGATACGTTTCTACCAGGGTGCGATCTCGCCTTACCTTATGCCCTCCTGCCGTTATACCCCAAGCTGTTCGGCATACGGGATTGCCGCAATTGAACGTTATGGCGCCCTGAAAGGAGCCTTGCTGGCATTGAAAAGGATCGGGAGGTGTCATCCGTGGGGAGGCAGCGGGTATGATCCGGTGCCCTAAAGAGATGGTGAATTGGTGAATTGGTGAATTGGTGAAATTTGATTTTTATGATGAAGAGAATTGGTGCATATATTTTGATCATCCTGGTTGTTGGTCTTAATTTTTCAGAGGTTCGGGCTCAGGCGCCGAATCAGCAGGGTTTCGAGATCATGAAGAACCTGGACATCTATACTACCCTGATCAAGGAGCTGAACCAGGATTATGTGGATGAGATCAACCCGGGAGATCTGACTGAGAAGGGTATCGAAGCAATGCTCGAGTCGCTGGATCCATATACCAACTTCATTCCCGAATCGCAGGTTGAAGACTACAAATTTATCACCACGGGACAGTATGGCGGAATCGGGTCCCTCATCCACCAGCAGGGAGAATATGTTGTTATTTCAGAGCCCTACGAAGGTTCTCCAGCCCAGAAGTCGGGCATTAAAGCCGGCGATAAAATCCTGGAGATAAACGGTCAGAAAGCAAAGGGCAAAACCTACGACGAGGTAAGCACCATTCTCAAAGGTCAGGCCGGCACCACAGTTTCGCTGGTCCTTTTGCGCGACGGAGAGGAAAAGCCCATCGAAAAAACGATCACCCGCGAGATCATCAAGATCGACAACATTCCTTTTTATGGAATGGTTGACAAAACTACCGGATACATCAAACTTACCGGGTTTACCCAGAATGCAGCCCGTGAGTTACGCGCCGCCTTTCTGAAACTAAAGGATGGAAATGATCTCAAGGGGATCATCATCGATCTGCGCGGTAATGGTGGCGGTTTACTGAATGAAGCCGTCGACATTGCCAATATTTTTATCGACCGCGGTCAGGAGATTGTCAGCACAAAAGGGAAAAAAGCGGACAAGAACCGTTCGCACCTTACGAGTAACCCGCCGGTTGATGTTAATATCCCCGTTGTTGTTCTGGTCGACCGGCAAAGCGCATCGGCAAGTGAAATTCTCGCAGGTTCCATTCAGGATCTCGACCGGGGTGTTGTCATGGGCCAGCGAACCTTCGGCAAAGGACTGGTGCAGAATGTCGTTCCGCTCAGTTACAACGCTCAGTTAAAAATAACTGTAGCCAAATATTATATCCCGAGCGGACGCTGCATCCAGGCGATCGACTACACACACAAAGCCAAGGACGGCAGTTTCTCTAAAATTCCCGATTCTCTGATCAGGGCATATAAAACCCGGAGCGGCCGAACGGTATATGATGGAGGGGGAATTTACCCCGACGTTGTAACTGAGGCGAGAAAATTCAGCAATGTAGCCCTTACGCTTTACTCAAAATACTACCTGTTCGATTTTGCGACAAAATATGAGCGCGGGCATCCTGCGATAGCTCCTGCCGCCAGCTTTGAGATAACCGATACGATTTACAACGAGTTTCTCGCTTTCCTGGCGGGAAAGGATTACACCTATGCTACGAAAAGCGAACGTGCACTTGAAGCCCTTAAAACAGAAGCAAGCAAGGAGAACTATTTCGATGCCATCAGGGATGAATATCAACACCTCCTCAAGCGTATGGAGGATGATAAGAAAGAGGACATGAACAAATATAAGGATCAGATCAGGGAGCTTCTTAAAATGGAGATAATCTCACGTTACTATTTTCAGAAGGGAAAGATTGAGTCTGCATTAAAAAGTGATCCACAACTTGCAGAGGCAATTGCAACATTGAAAAACAATGAAAAATACACCGCCATCCTGGCAGGAAAGTTTGTACAACCCAAACCGGAGATCCCAGTCAAGATTGATTCTGATGAGGACCAGCCCATGGAATAACACAGGTTATGAGAAAACTGACAAGTTCGTTTGAATACCAGGAATTCGCCTCCTCGTCGGAGTTGTCGCCCGAGGACCGTGCGATGCTTGAACTGGCGCGCAATGCAACAGCCACATCCCATGCCCCCTATTCCTGTTATCATGTGGGGGCCGCCGTTAGACTTGCAAATGGTCAGATCTTTACGGGAAGCAACCAGGAGAATATGGCTTTTCCTGCTGGACTGTGTGCCGAAAGGGTAGCGGTTTACACTGCCGCCGCCGCTTTTCCCGAAATTCCTGTTGCTGTGCTTGCCATCACTGCAAAGGCCGATGCATTCGCGGTTAATGAACCCGTAACGCCATGTGGCATGTGCCGGCAATCCATTGTGGAATATGAAATCAAATTCGGCCATAAAATCAGGATCATCCTTGGCGGTGAAACTGGCAAAGTCTTCATTGTTAATGGCATGTCGACCCTTCTGCCGTTAACATTTGTTGAAAAAGGGCTGCAAAAACCAAAATAATCCAATCCTGATGAACCGATTTTCGACTCTGTCCCTGATCCTTCTGTTTTTCGTTTTTGCATCCATGAGCAGCGATAAAGCAGCGTATAAAGTATATAACCTGAAAGGCCGGCCGGCCGATTACGAAGACATCCTCAAGTCGGCAAAAAAAGCCGACATCATCTTTTTCGGAGAGATCCACAACAATCCGATATGTCACTGGCTCGAACTCGAGCTCACCAGGGACATGTTTGAAGAGAAGGGTTCAAGCCTCGTACTGGGCGCCGAAATGCTGGAATCCGACAATCAGCTGCTGCTGGATGAATACCTCTCAAAACTGATACGAAAAAAGGATTTTGAAGGAGAAGCCAAACTTTGGCCCAATTATAAAACGGATTACGCCCCGATTGTTGACTTTGCCCGGGAAAAGCAGATAAAGTTCATCGCCACAAGCATCCCCCGGCGTTTTGCAGCACTGGTAAACCTGAAGGGATTTGAAGGACTCGACAGTCTGAATGCACGCGAAAGGGGTATGATGGCTGGCTTGCCAATTCATTACGTCGACACCCTGGAGTGTTATAAATCGATCCTCAAGGCCATGGGCGAAGGCATGCCTGCCCATGCAACCAAAAACATTGCCAAGGCGCAGGCTATCAAGGACGCAACCATGGCCCATTTTATCCAGAAGAACGGTACTGTTGACGAAACGACCTTCCTCCATTTCAATGGCTCTTACCACAGCGACAATTTCCAGGGCATTGTCTGGTATATTAACGACAATCTGAAGAAGACCAACTACAACCTGAAAATCATGACCATCTCCTGTGTGGAGCAGGAAAATATAGATACAATTGCGAAGAGCGATATCGGGAAAGCCGATTACATCATAGTGATTCCCTCATCGATGACAAAATCGCAATGATCTAAGCGAAGGTAAAATAGGCGTTGATTAAAAAATTCCAGAACATCACCAGCAGGGTGGCGAAGAGTTTTGAAACGTAGAAGTTAACCTTGAACTTCCCGTTCATTGCCCATACGATCAGCATATTTATACCCAGTCCTATCACCGCGATGATGAAAAAGCGGCTGAATTCCATCATCACATCGGGATTATTGCTTTGGAATGTCCATACCCTGTTGAGCATGTAGTTGGTAGTCGCGGCCATGATAAATCCTATCGCATTGGCAACATATTTCTGGATTCGCAAGTACTCCTTGGCAAAAAAGGTAATCCCGAAATCGACGAACACCCCCGAAAATCCGACAATCGCGAATTTGATGAACTTCAGGAAAAAGGCTTCGGTAAAAAAGGATTGCATGTCCATGGATCAAAGCTGAATTACCAGAACCTGGTTTTTCCCTTCGCGGATCACCTCCACATTGACGGTCATCCCCGGTTTTAACTTTTGCAACCGCGACATGTACTCATAAATATTGCCCACGGCCATACCGTTGATACCGGTAATGATATCCCCCTTCTTCATACCGCCTTTATCGGCTGGTCCGTCTTTGGTAACACCATCAATGCGCAGTCCCTTTTTCTCGGTGCCGGCAAAATCGGGCATAATGCCCAGGGTCACCTTTAGCCGCCTGCCGGACCGGCCTGCACTCTCTTTCTTACCCGACTCCCGGAAAACGAGAGCGGTAGGATAATCGCCAACTGCCATGATGACATTGCATGCAAAATCGCCTATGATCTTCTCATTGTCAAAATCTATCTTTTCGGTGTCGTCGAAAGGCGTATGATAATCGGTATGAACCCCCGAATTAAAATAGAAAACCGGAATACCGGCCCCGTAAAAAGCTGCATGGTCAGAAGGTCCGTAACCATCCGGAGCATGGGTAACAGAAAAAGGCAACCCCTTTTCGAGCGACCTTAAAATAGTATCAGCCTCTGCAGATGTGCCCGTCCCACCAACCGAGATGGCATTTTTCTCCTTATCGAAACGGCCCACCATATCGAAATTGAACATTGTTTTAATCTTTTTAACCTCAACCGGCGGGTGATTTACAAAATATTTTGACCCCAGCAGTCCGATCTCCTCGGAGCTGAAGGCGACAAAAATTATACTGCGCCCGGGCTTTGTTTTCAGCGAACCGATTTTTTGTGCCAGCTCCATAATCATCGCTGTACCTGAAGCATTGTCGTCGGCACCATTGTGCACCGCCACCGTGTCGGGCATGCGCGAACCCGAACCCTGACCTCCAAAACCGAGATGGTCATAATGGGCGCCCACAATCATATACTCATCTTTTTTTAGCGGGTCGCTTCCTTCAAGAAGCGCCACAACATTTGAAGTTTTCTCCCGTCTCTGCACAACATCGGTTACCCCGTTCACCCTGGTTCCGGCGTCAAAACTCTTCGGAGCTCTGGCACGTACCATCGTCCTTTCAAGGCTGTCGCAGGTTATTGCTGACTGTTTCAGGATTCTGTCGGCCGCCTCACGCGTGATATTGATCACCGGAATTCCGCTTGTAACCTCATTGTTTTCAACGGCCAGCGGCATCAGTTTGTCCTCCTTGTCGAGCCCTTTCGGCGTAACAAGCAGGATTCCGGCTGCCCCCTGATCCTTGGCTGTAAGCACTTTACTTCTGACGTCACTGTAAGGAATAAACTTGCTGTCGGAATTTTCGAGTTCGGGGTCGGCCCGGAATATCATCACCCATTTCCCCTTTACATCGATTCCTTTGTAATCGCTCCATTTCAGACTGTCGGTATTGATATCGAAACCATAGCCGGCAAATATGACCGGAGCATTGAAGTCGCCGTTGGAAGAAAACGACAGCGGGATGAAATCCTTTTTCAGCGTTCCCTCAAATCCTTCAAACGACAGTTTATTCCGGCTTCCAAGATTGACATCGGTAACTATCTCGAAATACTGGTATCCGTCGTCAAACATCAGTTTTAACCCATCTGCCTTAAAATGGTCGCGGATAAATGCAGCGGCCACATTGATTTCAGGAGTTCCCGGCTTGCGGCCTTTAAGCGAGTCGGAGGCAAGGAACCCCACATATGACTTCAGATCCCTGGCTGTGATCTCATTTGACTGGGAATAACCCTGAGAGGTGATCAATAGCAAAATTGCAATGGAGATGGTTCTCAGAAAGTGCATAGTCTGTAGTTTTATTAATGTGATTACCGGGTTTTTATTTTATCAGTGATTTGATTACACCGCCTCCCAGAACAAACTCCCCTTCATAAAAAACGGCGCTCTGACCAGGAGTTATGGCATCGTTGGGATGGAAGAAAGTAACCTTTACCTCTCCCTCCCCGGCTGGCTCGATAAGCGCTTCACGTTCTGTTTGTGCCGATCTGATTTTGGCGGTGCATTCCATCTGTTTTTCGAGTGATTCGATCGAGATCCAGTTGAGATCGTTAACGATAAATGTCGTGCTAAATGATTCGTCGCGTGTACCAACGATTACATTATTGGCCTCCTTGTCGAGACTGATCACGTAAAGCGGTTCAGTAAAAGCGATCCCCAGCCCTTTTCTCTGGCCAATTGTATAGTTC
The DNA here is from genome assembly GCA_964355115.1 of uncultured Prolixibacteraceae bacterium. GTDB lineage: Bacteria > Bacteroidota > Bacteroidia > Bacteroidales > FEN-979 > JANXZO01. The sequence goes on from CAYHCQ010000070.1 coordinate 11,391, forward strand.
CAGATCCCCTTATGATGACCAAGTATTTTCCCACTGGAATCGACAATGTTGCCTGGATTTTCGTCGACATCCAGCAGATCTTTGTAATCGCCGCTATAGAAATCCTGGCTCTCACCCTTATCGTACCCCGGAATACCCGCCTTGCGTGCAATCTCCTTGATCTCAGTCTTGTTGTATCCGCCAATCGGCAGCATTGCTTTCGAAAGTTGCTCCTGGTTAAGACGGTAGATAAAATAGGTCTGGTCCTTTTTGGGATCCACACCTTTAAGCATGGTAAAGCGCTGTCGATCTGCATTCCACTCCATCCGTGCATAATGGCCGGTAGCAAAATAGTCGAAGGAGATACCTGCCTTTGCGGTCATTGCAGGCAGCAGTCCGAATTTGATCAGCTGGTTGCATTTGATACAGGGATTTGGCGTACGGCCGGCAATATATTCCGATTTAAAGTATTGAAGAACTGATTCTTTATACTCTGCAGAACAGTCGAAAACGTGATAGGGAATATCAAGAACCCTGGCAATTTCGCGTGCTTCGCGTATCTCTTCCTCCTCATCGGAACCATAGCAGGCATGCTTTCCGGTCGATTTATACTGACCGTCCCAGATCGCCATGGTTACCCCGATCACGTTGTAACCCTGCTGTTTCAGCAGGTAGGCTGCTACCGAAGAATCTACACCCCCGCTCAGTCCCACAATAACGGTTGACTTATTTGACACTGTATATATAATATAAGATAGACTTCAGAAAATTGTGTGCAAAGTTAGCGAAAAAAAAGAAGCGGGATCAGGGATGCCGGATGCCGGGTGCAAGATGCAGGATGCGAGATGGTTCATTGATTCAGGGGCAAGTTTAGATTATTTCTAAATAGCTACTATCTTTGCACTGAAATTCAGTTATCATGAAACCTGCGCTTGTTTCCGTTTTAATCATTCTCACGATCGGTATGGGAATGATTTCCTGCAATAAACTCGATACCGGCACCGGCAACAGCAATGATCCCGGGAACATAAACCCTCCGGGTGATACAGGAATCCCTTACACGGCTTTTTGTAGTTCTTAGGACTCCTGCTGAAACTAGCCAGTCTGCTTATGTTGATGTTGCCGATGTTATCAATTATACTTTTCAGGGCGCTTAAAACTTCTTTCCTTGGGGCTGATTCATACGGCGACGGGAAGGTACGGCACCTGGGACACCTTGCGCATGACTGTTCAGTTCGCATCCCCCGGGCTGACCCTTTCCACCCTGTCGCCTCCTTTCAACCCGTTCGTTATCAAAGGAATGAACCGTGATTTTGAGATCCATCTTCCTGATCATCTTCCCACCGGTCTGACAAAAACGACCTATTTCGGAATGCACGACGACAATACAAGGCCCGGTGTAGGCCGCTATTATAAAACACACAAGAACCTGCCCTGGGGCATGGACTTTCCAATACCATTTAGTTACCCGTTCGAAAATGTTTCCCTTGATTCTGCATACCTGCTTGTTACACAATGGGCGGTTTCGGGAGGCACGAAATTCGTTGACTGGTACTACAACACGGCTCCGGAATACCGGAACAGTTCATTGATCTACCACTAAGCCAGAGTCACAAACAAAATTACCGGACACACATTGACCGGAAAAATCAACATATACTAATTGGGGATTTCTTCTGCTTTTTCTTTTTGTATATTTGTATATTGTATAAAAGGATAATCTCCACAAACTATGAAGTCACATTCTATCCCCTATTTATTCCTGTCTGCCTTTCTCCTGATGGTCCTTTTCGCATCCCTGGTTTTCCAGACTGGATGCCGGAAAAGTTTCAACGACGAGGTAAACAACAACCCGAAACATTTTACCGATCTCAGGGTTAATCCGAGTTTCGAGTTCAACAGTGTAATTGACCTGAATGTGAACATCGGACTGGCTTCAACGGCGCAAACCGGAATCCGTGTCGTACAGATATTTATGGGGGATCCGGCAACCAATGGCAAACTTATTGCAACCGGGGCGACCGACTATACTTTCAAATACCAGACAACCCTCCGTGTGCCCTCCCGTTTAAAAGAGCTCTATGTGGGAAGTCTGACCCGGGAAGGGGTGGTGACCTATGTTTCGGTGCCCATCACAGGGAATACCCTTACTTATAATTTTGCAACCAAATCGCAGCAGGCCGGACCTTATTCAGGAGAAACCGATGGCCCCGGAGATTGCGTTACCGGTTGTACCCAAACCATCACAACCAGCCAGAGTAATCTTACCATCGCCTCCGGGCAGGTAGTATGTATTCCGCAGGGAACTACCATTACCCTTTCCAATGTCACCATGACGGGAGGAACCCTGAAAATCTGCGGAGTTGTGACTCTGTCGGGATTCAATGTCAATTCGGCCTCCACACTTACGCTTTTGGCCACAGGAACGGTTACCGGGAATATCGATATGCCCAACCTGATCATCAACAATTACAGTGCTTCCATGAGCTGGACAGTCAGCCAGATCTCAGCCACCGTGAACAACTACAGAGGCTTTAATGTCAACGTAGGAAGCGGCAACACCTTTATCGTGCAGGGCACATTGAATAATTACGGGACGGTTACTACTGTGGGGCACATGAATGTGCAGGGAACGGTTTTAAACAACGGACCATTTACGCTCGACGGCAAGGTTGTCAATTCCAGTAATGGCATTATTACCAACAACTGCAGCATGACCTGTACGGGGACCGATCGCGAGTTTCAGCAAAACGGCACCCTCACAAACAACGGGTATATAAACATCACAGGTGAGTTCAGCTGCAACGGCGCTTCAACACCCACAAACTTCGGACTGGGCAGCCTTGTTCAGTGCGCTAAATTTACGCTCCAGGGTCCGGTTTACGGTCCGTCGTCGCAAGGGTCGCAGATTAAAGCGACAGGATCGTCGAAAAGCAAGACTACCTCTGCCAATACCAATTACGGATATGTTGACCTTTGTGCCACTGAAGGTATCCAGCCCAACAACGGAACGGCAGGTCCCGGTGCGCATCTGACCTTCTGTGCGGTTACCATTCCGGCTCCAAGTTGCAGTGCCCCCACAGCTCCTGTGATAACAAGTCCGCTCACAGCCGGAGGATCGACCGGCCAACCCATTACCCCTTATTTGATCACGGCTACAGGCACCTCTCCTATCACTTACAGCGCAACCAACCTTCCGGCAGGGCTCACATTCAGTGGTAGCACCATCAGCGGCACGCCCACTGCAGCAGGCGTCACCAATATCAAACTTATGGCCGACAACATTGCCGGAACCGATGTAAAGACCCTTGTATTTACTGTAGCCCAGTCGGGTACCCCGCCAACCATTACCAGTTCACTTACTGCCACTGCCAACATCGGCCAGCCATTCAGCTATACCATCACTGCATCCGGAACATCACCAATCACCTACTCGACGGGAACTCTCCCGGCCGGGCTAACCCTCACCGGGGCCGTGATCAGCGGATCTCCCACGACTGCAGGATCCTACACAATACCTCTGACGGCAACCAACGGTGTAGGTACAGATACCAAGAACCTCTCCCTGACCATATATGGCGCCATCGTGCCTCCTACTATCACAAGCGCCCTCACAGCTACAGGTACGGTGGGAACCCAGTTCAACTATACCATAACAGCGACAGGAACCACTCCCATTACATATAATGCTACTAACCTTCCGGCCGGACTCACCTATGGCGGCGGCACCGCGATCAGTGGCACACCTACCATGGCCGGAACGACCAACGTAACACTGACTGCCACCAATTCTGCAGCTACGGACACCAAAATCCTTGTGATTACCATTAACCAGGGTGTACAGGCACCTGTCATCACCAGCGCCCTAACCGCCGCCGGCACTGTGGGTCAGAATTTCAGCTATACCATTACCGCCACCGGTACCACACCGATAACATACAATGCCACAAATCTTCCAACCGGACTTACCTTCAGCGGAAGTACGATCTCCGGTATACCTACCGTTCCGCAAACCAAAAGTGTTACGCTGACAGCCACCAACAGTGCCGGAACCGACACCAAGACCCTGGTCATTACCATCGTGGCACCCTCCATAATTGATACCGATGGCGACGGCGTTCCCGACAACCAGGATGCCTATCCGCTTGACCCCACCCGCGCATTCAACTCCTATTACCCGAATGCGGTTGATTTCGGCACCCTCACCTTTGAAGACCTTTGGCCTTCTTACGGCGACTATGACTGCAATGACTTTGTAGTGGCCTTCCAGTACAAGATCGTAACAAATTCTCAGAATAAAATCGTAGATATTGTTGGCACCTTCGAGATCAAAGCTGCAGGCGCATCTTTCAACAACGGCTTCGGAATATCCCTCAGCACATTACCCGCCAACGTAGAAAGTGTGATCGGCTGTATCAAAGTCGGTAGTGCTACAACCAACGATCCGAAGGGTTACGAGGCCGGGCATACGACGGAGACTGTTATAATCCCGTTTGATGCCGTGAACACGATCCTCGGACGCGGCATGGTGAATACCATTCATGGCGGTTATACCGTTCAGACTACGCCCCAGGTGGTTACGATTCATTTCTCCACTCCGCAAACCAGTGCAGGCACCCCGCCTTATAACCCCTTTATCTTCGTAAATCAATCGAGGGGGAAAGAGATACATCTGAAGGATCAGCCGCCAACCGAACTGGTCAACCCGATCTATTTCGGAACCGGTAATGACGGCTCTGTTCCTGCACAGAATCTTTTCTACCGGTCAACAACAGCGCTACCCTGGGCGATGGAAATCCCTGTAGCTTTCAACTACCCGATTGAAAATGCCGACATTGTAACAACCTACCTGCATTTTGCAGCGTGGGCGCAGTCATCAGGGGTCAGTTACCCCGACTGGTATCTGAACAATACCGGCTACCAGAATGGTGCTAACGTCTATTAGACTGCCAGATCAGATAACACGCCACCAGGAACACCCCGATACCTGAAGTGATGAACAGCGCTTTTGGACCTGCTGTGAACCAAAGTATTCCTGCAAGCGAGCTGGAAAGAAGGGTGAAAATGCTTGCAAAACTGGTATAAAACCCGATGGCGGTCGCCGTATCTCCCTTTTCTGCAAGGTTTGATATCAATGCCTTGGAGATGCCTTCAGTAGAAGCAGCATATATTCCATAAAGAAAAAAGAGAAGGCCGAAAACCGCAATTGAGGAGGCGAATCCCATTCCTGTATACACTATTGAAAAGAGAAACAGTCCGGCGATAAGCATGGTTTTCAGACCGATTTTATCGGCCAGAACTCCTATGGGATAGGAGAAAATGGCATAAACCATGTTATAAAAAATATAAACCCCAATCATCGCGGTATCGGAAAGACCACGCTCCTTGAGCACAAGCAGAAGAAAGGCATCGGAGCTGTTGAAAAGGGTAAAAACCAAAAGCCCGGCAACAAGGTGCCTGAACGCAGGGGTTGCCCTCTTCCAATACTTCAGATAGGAGAAAAAACCAACTGATGTGCTGATGTGCCGATGTGCTGATGTGCTGATGTGCTGACTTTCTGACTCTGTGACTTTGTGACTCTGTGACTCTGTGACTTTGTCCCTGAGAAAAAAAGTAAGGCCTATCGCAATCAGCCCGGGGAAGAAAGCTATGAAAAAGAGCCACTTATATTGTCCGGGGAAAAACCAGAGGAAGATCAATGCCGCCAAGGGGCCGATGGCAGCGCCGAGGGTATCCATCGAACGATGAAAACCGAATACTTTGCCTTTGTTCTCCTTTGTGGTTTCATCACTCAGCATCGCATCGCGGGCGCTGGTGCGGATACCCTTGCCAAGCCGGTCGATGGTTCTGGCGAAAAATATCCATACCGGGAAGGTGAAAATGGCCATCATCGGTTTGGAAAGAGCGCTCAGTGAATATCCCGCCCGAACGAATGGCACCCTCCTGCCCAGGGTATCGGAGAAATGGCCGAAGTAACCTTTGCTGAGTCCTGCCGTTGCTTCAGCCACACCTTCAAGGATCCCGATCAGCATCACTGAGAAGCCTATCGATTTCAGGTAGACCGGCATGATGGGATAGAGCATTTCGCTGGCCACATCGGTGAAGAGGCTTACGAAGGAGACCAGGAGGATGGTGCGGGTTAGGATTCGCCCGGGCCGGGGTGACGTGGTGACGTGGTGACGTGGTGACATGGTGAAATGGTGAGAATCAGTTGAAATAGTTAAGGTAGTCTCTGGCGGGGGTGCTGAGTTTGTTGTTCCAGTGCTGACTTGCAGCCCGGGCATTTTTCTGCACCTCAGGATCGATGTACATAAGCTTCTTTAAGGTGTTAAATGCATTGATCCTTGTTTCGAATTCAAACGTTGGGCCTGTATAGGAGATCAATTCAGGATACAACTCCTTGTTGCCGTTTGCGATTGAGATCTCCAGCCATTTCATCCGGATATTCCTGCCTCTCCAGCCTTCCAGATTTTTGGTCTGCTCAAGGTAACCTGCGGCTTTTTCGGGAAACGAAATGCAAAGCGAATTCAGCGCCAGTTCAATATTCAACCAGGAGGAGTCGGCGAGGCAAAGTTCAACTGATGCCTGCAATGCATCCGGAACCGGACTCAGATCTTTCAGGGCTGCCTTCCTGACATTTGCATCGGGGCTTTTAAGCGCCTCTGCTAACATCTGAACCGTAAGTTCGTGCGGATCACCTGTTAACTGGTTAAGGATTTCGCTACGGATAAGCCAGAATGTCTCTCTTGCAAAGGCATCACAAAGTATCGACCGCTTCTCATCAACCGGAACGGATTTCAGCGCGAGCAGTGCCTCGTACCTGTCGATCATGTTGGCTGCATTGCGGAACTGTGCTGCCAACTCGCTAAAACCGCGGTCGAATGTGACTTTTTTTAGGATCTGCCTGTTGGGATCGAACAGAACGAAGGCAATGGACTTCTTTCCGGGGTTCGGAATAATCGCTTCGGTAAATTTATTCTCGACCCACATCCGGGTACGATCAGATGTTCCATCTTTATAATGGACCTCAAAATCCACAGGCATCTTAAAGAGACCCGTCAGATCATTGGTTTCATGGATCTGCCAGACCTGAACACGGGTGGTGCGGGCTCCGGTTGTATCCTCTGTAACTGTATAGGAAACTTTATAGGAAGGTTCTCCTCCGCGCAGTACCCATTGGTCGAAAAACCAGTTATAAGGCTTCCCTCCTACTTCATATACACAGCGGATGAAATCGTTGGTTTCGGCATAGTTAAAACCGTATTTCTCCAGGTAATGGCGAACCGCATCACAGAACTCCTTATCCCCCATAACATACCGCAGCATGTCAAGTACAAGCGAGCCTTTCTGGTAGATCCGCTGCACCCCGCCCTGAACCCC
>CAYHCQ010000071.1:0-18395 GCA_964355115.1 uncultured Prolixibacteraceae bacterium
ACCCTGTTGCCGGAAGTAATTAGCAGGCAGAAAGATTTAAAAATTGTTTACACGCCGCTTCATGGTTGTGGCCGTGAGCTGGTGCCCAAGGTGCTTTTCAGGTTTGGATTCCGGAATATCAGTATGGTGCCCGAACAGGCCATTGCCGATGGAAATTTCCCCACGGTGCACTCTCCGAACCCGGAGGAGCACAACGCCCTCGATATGGCCATTACCCTGGCCGAAAAAACAGGCGCCGCCCTGGTTATGGCAACCGATCCCGATGCCGACCGGGTAGGGATTGCGGTCAGGAACCACAAAAATGAGATGATCCTTCTGAATGGGAACCAAACAGCCGCCCTCCTGTTCTATTACATACTAACGTGTTGGAAAGAGGCCGACCGGCTTAAAGGTAAGGAATTCATCGTGAAGACCATCGTGAGCTCTGAGTTGCTTAGCGACATTGCCGTTTCTTTCGGCGTCGAGTATTTCAACTGTCTTACCGGCTTCAAGTTTATTGCCGATGTAATCCGCAAAAATGAAGGCCTGAAACAGTACATCGTGGGTGGTGAAGAGAGTTACGGATACCTGATCGGCGATTTTGTGCGGGATAAGGATGCAGTAAGCGCCTGCGCATTAATTGCAGAAACAGCAGCCTGGATGGCAGATCGGGGGTTGTCTCTGTTCGACCTGCTCATCGAGATGTATCTGAAGTATGGTTTTTACAAAGAGTCACTGATATCGGTGACAAAAAAAGGCAAAAGCGGTGCCGAAGAAATTGAGCAGATGATGATTAATTACCGGACCGTTCCCCCGCTGTCGATAAACAACTCACGGGTGGTGAAGATCAAGGATTACCTGACGAAGCAAGAAAACGACATCATTTCGGGTACTCAAACCCCAATAGACCTCCCGAAATCAAACGTCCTTCAATTTTTCCTGGAGGATGGCAGCGTGATCAGCGTGCGTCCGTCGGGAACAGAACCTAAGATCAAATTTTATTTTGGGGTGAGGGAAAAACTTGAATTGGCCGGGGATTTTGAATTGACTGATAAAGTACTTGACCGGAAAATTGAAGGAATTATTGCTTCTATGAAGCTAAAGTAAATGCCGTGGTCTTGCCGGATACTACTTCTTCTCCTGTTGATGTTTGCGCTAACGCCGGCAACAGGACTTCCTGCACCCCAGGAAAACGGGGCTCGTGACACGACTGGTTACAAACGATCCGATATTTTTTATGATTCGGTCTACCGTAAATTCTCGAGGAATAAGTTTACTCAGATGCTTTACGGACTGGCTTTTATCCCACCAGATATATCAGGAATTCCCGATAGCCTGCAGGTGTTTGAAAGCCAGATCCCCTATATTGAACACAAGGGAAAGATTATCCGAAATATCGAGATAAAAACGCTCCCTCCCTTTGGAGCCTCCATCTACGATACTGCGGACAAGGCCCAAACAGCTGTTGGCAAAGCTTTGAACGGGGTTCATATGAAAACCCGGGATTACATCATCCGCAGGAACCTGTTGTTCAAACCCGGACAGGAACTCGACCCTTTCGTACTTGGCGATAATGAACGTGTGATCCGCGACCTCTCTCCCATTGATAATGTCAGGATTATCGTCATCCCGGCTGGTCAGGACTCCGTCGACCTTGTCGTTGTCTCCAAGGATGTTTGGTCGATCGGATTCGATATCCCGATTATTACTGTAAACAAACTCGGATTCCGCCTGTACGATGCAAATTTCCTCGGACTCGGCGACAGGCTTACCATCAACATGTCCACGGAGCTTAACCGGGCGCCATTTTTCAGGTTCGACGGAGCCTCATACACCTTTACCAATGTTCTCGGAACTTTTATAGATGCGGGCATTGCTTTCAACCAGGATAACACTGGTAACCAGATTTTTCAGATTGCCTTTGACCGTTCCTTTCTGACGAATAAGATCAAATGGGCCGGAGGGGCCGGAGCAGCATGGATCAGAAGTGTAACCTTTTTCAGCAGTACGATTGCTACCCGTTATGAGTCCGAGTCATTCTGGCTTGGCAGGGCATTCCTGATGAAAGGACAGAAACAGATATCGAGATTCGTTCTTGCTGCGGCAGTCTACAGGCGCGAGTATTCATACCGGCCGGAGATCACCTACGACACCAGCAGGATATTTACCAACAATTTGCAGTTTATCGGGAGCCTCTCTTTTTCCCAGAACAACTACTATGTAACCGACTACCTTTTTGAATTTGGTAAAACCGAGAATCTGCCATTCGGTAAGTTGTTCCAGATTAATTTCGGTCCCGAATACAACGAATTCTACACCCGCCTTTATGCCGGCATCCATCTTTCTGCAGGAAACTTCTTTCCAGGTTTCGGGTATCTCCAGGGATATGTGAAGATAGGCAGTTTTTTCAACAACAAAGTGAGTGAAGACGGAGTCCTGAAGCTAAACCTCCGATATTTTACTCCTCTTATCCACATGACAGATCCAAGGTTCAAGTTCAGAACTTTTGTTACCGGAGATTATCGGATAGGCTTTAACATGCGCCCGGGAAATCCCGATTATTATAATACAGATGAAGAGTTCAACATAAACCACCTCAATCGTACCAACGCGTTTTACGGCACGGAGACACTTTCCTCCAATATCGCTTCCATCATTTTTACTCCCTGGTATCTGTACGGCTTCCGTTTTGCACTCATGGGACAGATTCAGGCAGGTGCTGCAGCGTTGAAATACCAGCCACTTGAGAAGGCTCCCCTTTTTATCGGATTTGGAACCGGAATTATGATAAAGAATAATAACCTGGTTTTCCCCACCTTCCTTATCTCGGGCTACCTTTACCCGGTTTCCCCCCAGGGTGTTCCTTCTGTGCAACTCGACATGTCGTCAGTTTACAGGTTATTTATGTACAATTTTAACGTTTCTGCTCCCCATTCAGAATCTCTGGGAAACTGATTTCTGAAAATCTTACCTTAGCAACATTAATAGAAAAAACCCGGTCATGAACGAATCCACACACAATATCTCCGGCGAACCTGTCTATTCAAGGAATGTACTGGAGATGCTCACTGTTGCAAATGAATTCTGTCTTTTTCTCGAAAAAGCCGATGATTATGCAAAACAGGATCTTTTTAATTTTCTGCAGAAAATCGGTCCGTTGCTTTATCTTAAGGCTGCCCTGCTTCCCGACATCGAACCCACAGACGAAGAAGCAATCGAACATTATATTACTGAGGAGCAATGGGAACTGATGTTCAACCGTCTCAGAAATAAATTCGGGGAGGATGATCTTTTTTACTTCGTCGATAATCATGAAAAAAGCCATACCGATCCCATCAGGGGCAGTCTGGCAGAATGTTTTACCGACATTTACCAGGACCTGAAGGATTTCGTCCTTCTCTATCAGAAACCGCTGAAAACCTTTAAAGAAAATGCAGTCAGGGAGTGCAAACACCTTTTTGAAACACGTACCGGTTACCGGATGGTAAATGCACAGGCTGCCCTCCATTATCTTTTATATTCCGGTGGTGATAACGGATCAGTAATTTAGTCTTACCAATAATAGTTACTTTCTTATATTTGCAGAAAATCTTATTCCCATGATCGACCGCGCCAAATTCAATGAAAATTTTCAGTATTTCGACAAGGAGATTATCGTTGAGATCATCGACATTTTTATTTCCGAATACGATGAAAGGTACGCAAAACTCAGGAAGAATGTCGAAGAGAGAGATTTCGCATCGCTGAAATTCAACGCACACAGTCTCAAAGGAGTCATCGCCAATTTCATGGATCCGGTAACCATCGATCAGTCGAGGATCCTTGATGAAATGTCAAGGGATAAAATTGAGACCGGATTGACCGAACTTTTCATTGATCTGGAAAAGAATTCAGAACGTCTTCTTGAAGAGTTGAAAACGATCAAGAGAGAGCTTACCTCCTGAGTTTATCGAGCCTGTTAAGCCCGGCAACCGCCTTTTCGTAATTAACCTTTATTCTCAGCGATTGCTGGTAGTCATCATAGGCTTGCTGATACTTGCCCGATAATTCACAGGCATATCCCCTGTTAAAGTATGCCTCATAGTACCCCGGATCACGGTTTATGGCCTCCGAAAAGAGCGAAACTGCCATTGGGAAATCCCTGAGGTAAACCAGATAAATATAGCCCATATTATATGGAGCGCTGCGAATGGTAGTATCAACCCTCAACAGGTTTTCATAAATTTCAAGGGCGCTTTTGTATTGTCCTGTCTCCTGATAAAACATTCCCAGCATATACAACGCCTCCTTGCTCTGTGGCCGTATGGTGAGGGCATTCTTCAGGAATGATGCGGCTTTGGGATCCTTTTTCAGCGAAAAAAGCTCACCCAGCTGCACATAAGCATCATAGTACTCCTGGTTCTGGTTTACCGCCTGCAACAGGTCGCCAATAGCACGGTTTGTATCGCCCTGTTCAAGCAATGCAATAGCGCGGGTATAATAAGCCTGGTAATTGGCCTTATCAATAAGAAGCAATTGCCTGACATTCTCATAACAGCCGGGATACTCCTTCAGTATGAGCGACAGTTTGGCCATTTTCAATAAGGCTTCCTGCCCTTTCGGATCAAGGTTGAGTGCTTTGGTGAGGTTCTCCTTACAGTTGGCAGGTTGTCCCATCAGCAGGTAGATATCGGAAAGGGTGACAAAAAAACCAGGGTTATTCGGATCAAGGGAAATGGCCTTGTTTATATCCTTTAAGGCGAGGTCGACCTGGTGGTCGCCCAGGTAGAACCTCGCCCTGTTGTTGTAGAGTTCAGGATTAGAACCATCCCTGGCAATCTGCCGATTAAGGATCTCCAACCGCACCTTTGTTGAATCGGCACCGGATATCTCTTTTTTATCATTGCTGCCGCCACATCCGCTGCAGGCCAGAAGGATTATTAGCAGAAGTGCAAAACCAGTCTGGTGCATACTATTTCGGATTACTGAGAACTTCTTTGATTTTTGCCTGCAGTTCATCGGCAAGTTCCGGATTGTCCTGAAGAATCTTTTTAACGGCATCGCGACCCTGGCCGAGTTTGGTATCGCCGTAACTGAACCACGAACCACTTTTTTTGATCACGTTGTATTCGGTTGCCAGGTCGATAATTTCAAACTGCCTTGAGATTCCTTCACCATAGATAATGTCGAATTCAGCCTTCCGGAAAGGTGGCGCTACCTTGTTTTTCACTACTTTTACCTTAACCCTGTTGCCGATGGCCTCTTCTCCGTCCTTGATCTGCGCCATTTTCCGGATATCAAGACGCACCGAAGCATAAAACTTAAGCGCATTTCCACCCGTGGTGGTTTCAGGATTGCCGAACATCACACCGATTTTTTCACGCAGCTGGTTTATAAAAATGCAGCAGGTGGCAGTTTTACTGATTGTCGATGTCAGTTTTCTCAAGGCCTGCGACATCAGCCGGGCATGCAAGCCCATCTTTGAATCGCCCATCTCCCCTTCAATTTCGCTTTTTGGAGTAAGCGCGGCTACAGAATCGATCACAATGATATCGATTGCGCCCGAACGGATCAGGTTTTCAGTGATTTCCAGCGCCTGTTCACCGTTGTCGGGCTGCGAAACGAGCAGGTTTTCAACATCCACACCAAGTTTTTGAGCATAAAAACGGTCGAATGCATGTTCTGCGTCAATAAACGCAGCTATGCCACCGTTCCTTTGTGATTCTGCGATTGCATGCAGCGCAAGCGTGGTTTTTCCCGAGGATTCAGGGCCGTAGATTTCAATTACCCTGCCTTTGGGTAGTCCACCAACACCAAGCGCAACATCCAACCCGATCGATCCGGTAGAGATCACTTCCACCGCCTCAATAGCATTCTCCCCGAGCCGCATGATTGTTCCCTTCCCATAAGTCTTCTCCAGCTTGTCCAGTGTAAGCTGTAAGGCTTTTACCTTTTCTTTGTTTACTTCGTTTGCCATTTTTATTTCTCCTTTCTAAGTTAGTTACCCAAAGCCTCCAGGATCTGTTGGGTATGGTTCTTTGTGTCAACTTTGGTGAAGATGTGAACGATTTTCCCCTTCTCGTCGATAACGAAGGTTAACCGGTTTATGCCATCGTACTCCTTCCCGTAAAGTTTTTTCCTGCCCCATACCCCGTAATCAAGAATGACTTTCTTTGCTTTATCGGAAATAAGGGCAAAAGGTAAACTGTATTTTGAAGAAAAATTTTTATGAGATTTCTCATCATCGGCGCTAACCCCGATAACCTTAAATCCTTTATCTATGAAAATCTGATAGTTATCTCTTAAATTACAGGCTTCTGCAGTACATCCGGGTGTATCATCCTTGGGATAAAAATAAATGATCACCTTGTTACCACGCAAAGAATTCAGGGAAAGCGGGTTGCCATCCTGATCGAAAGATTGTATATCGGGGGCGATATCGCCTATTTTTAAATGTGTCATATTCAGGCAATTAACAATTAATAATTAACAATTGGAATAAACTCAAAAGTAGAAATTATTCGGCGAGACAAAAGATGGTGGAAGAATGAGTTATCAACAAATTATACTTTCTGACTGGCAATGTAAAACCTGCAGATTTGTTTAAGTCCGCACATTTCGCACTTTGGATTGCGTGCCACACAAATATAGCGGCCATGCAGGATGAGCCAGTGATGGGCGATCGCACGCAGGTTTTCAGGAATGTGTTTCACAAGCTGCTGCTCGGTTTGCAGGGGATTTTTCGCATTGGTGGTCAGACCGATCCTCGCTGCAACCCTGAACACGTGCGTATCTACAGCCAGGGTTGGCTGATTGAATAAAACAGCCGCGAGAACATTGGCGGTTTTTCTTCCCACCCCCGGAAGTTTCTGAAGTTCGTCAACATGCTGTGGCATCACGCCGCCATAATCACTCACAATCATCTTTGCCATCCCGAGCAGGCTCTTTGTCTTATTGTTAGGATAGGAGCAACTCCTGATCAGGCTGAATACCTCCTCCGGCCGTGCGTCGGCAAGTGACTGAAAAGAAGGAAATTGTTTATAGAATGGAGGGGTGATGATGTTGACGCGTTTGTCGGTACATTGCGCCGAAAGGATCACGGCCACGATGAGTTCATATGGATCTGTGTAAACCAGTTCGGTTTCGGCCTCGGGTCTGCTTTTCAGGAAATACTCGATGACATACCGGAAACGTTCCTCATTACGCATTATGCGCAGTTTTAATTCTGACCCTGTCCGCGTAGAATGGTGATGGCCCCTTTGAAAACATCATCGCCAAACTGCCCCTGGCACTTGAGAATATAGAAGTATGTACCGTCGCTGAGGTTGGCTCCATCCCATTCGCCGCTTCTATAGTTGGTTTGCTGGTACACCTTCTTGCCCCACCGGTCGAGAACGATGAACTCGTTGCTGATGTATGCCTCACGCCAGTCGGCCGTGGCATTCCCCTTGATGGTGATCTCAAAGGTTTCATTTACATCGTCGTGATTAGGGGTGAAAACATTCGGAATCTTCAGTTCAACGACCTTCACAACGACATCGTGCGATATGGTGGTATCGCAGCCGTTCGCGTCGGTAAAACTGAGCCGGACAGGGAAAGTTCCGGTCCGGGTAAAGGAGTGGGCTGCGGGGTTCATGTTGGCAACCTTATTGCCTTCGCTGAAATCCCACTCCCAGTTTGTCATATAGGGCTTCGAACTGTCCTGGAAAACTACGGTAAGGTTCGGATTTGTGAGATATACCGTATCCCCCGGCAAACGATCGAAATCAACCTTTGGCGCCTTCAGCACATCCACAACATAAGCGCTGTCGTACCGGCACTCCATTGAATCAGTAACAGAGAATATATACTTACCCTTGCACAATCCGAAAACAATTGTGTCCTGCGAATGTCCTCCATGCCAGTCATAAATATAGTAAGGGTAATCTCCGTATGGAGTTCCTTCCGACACCTTTACCTTGAACTGCCCTTTACAATCGTCGGGACAGCCTAGCGCATTATAGCGGTAAAGCGTATCAATCTTCATTTGCGGATGCATCCGCAGGTGGAAAGTGTTGCTCGTATCCTTCAGCAGACCCACCGAAACAATGCAACGGTAAAAACCTGTATCCTTAGCCGAAACTGAAGAAATATAAAACAAAGATGTGTCGGACCAGGCGATGTTGACTCCGTTAAGCTGCCAAAGGTAAGCCGTATCGGCTCCCGGGCCGGGATTGGTTATCGTAGCATTGCATGCAACGCTGTCGCGGAAACAAACTATGGTATCGGAAGGGACAATAACAACGGTCATCTGGCTCATTCCAGAGAGACTGGCAAACAGAAAAAAGAGGATAATGAATCGTGTCATCCGGAAGTTTAATTCGGCTGTAAAAATACTAATTTCTTCGAATAATAACGACTTACATGGAGGATTAGTGTGTCAGTAGAGGTGGTTTGTGAGCATGATCAGCGTACAGCCATGCATCACCTCAATGTCCACCTCCTTCAGCTTACCGGCAAATTCTGGATTTTCGGTGCCGGGGTTGAAGATCACTCTTTTGGGGTTCAGGCTGATGATATAATCGTAAAAGGGAGGCAGATTCTTTGGGCCAATATAGAGTGTCACTGTGTGGATCCCTTCAAATTTCGGATAGGGCTTTTCAACAAGTACTCCGGCGATCTCACCTTCCCTCATCCCTACCGCAACAACCGGGATGTTGTTGAACCTGAGTTTCCGCACCGCCTGGTACGAAAATCGCTCCGGATTTGTGCTGGCCCCGAGGACGAGGGTCTTCTTCTCCATTGTCACTTCTCCTGTTTAACCAATGCCCCTTTGCTGTAGTACTCCTTCTTTGTGACCTTCCCCTTTTCATCATAGTAGATCCAGTTGCCATCCATGTGACCGGCAAAATAGGCGCCGCTCATCATCGGCTGGCCTGAATTGTAAAAGGTGTTGAACGGGCCATTCTTCTCGTCGTTCAGGTAGGCGGAGCGAAGGCGAATTTTACCATCGGAATAGTACTGCTCCCACGGTCCGTATCGCACACCGGCAATCCATGTGATTACCTCCGACACCTTACCGTCGTTGCGGAAGAATTGGGAAACACCGGATCTCAAGCCTCCCTTGTAATTCTCCTCGGCCACCATGGCGCCATCCTCCTCACTAAAAAACTGCCAGGTACTGTCTTTTTTTTCATTGAGATAACGACCTGCAGCCATCTTCTTTCCGTTGGGAAAGTACGACACTGTTTCAGCGAACTTCCCATTCCTTGAAAAAACCGAGACTGTTTTCAGCTTTCCATCCGGGTAGTAGTATCTGAACTCGCCCATGGGAAGACCATCTTTGAACCGCCCTTCGTAAACCTTGTGACCGATCGAATCCTGCTTTTGCCAAAAGCCCTGTTTCTTACCTTTGGAATCGGTTTGGTTGATGGTATCCTGCGCGTAGCAGCAAAGGAGCGAAAAGGCAAAGAAAACTGTAAGGAAAACCCGGATCATAATAGGTAAAAAATTACTTTTGCAAAGTAAACAATAATTTGTCTTGCAAACCTATCCTTCACGACTTCTCGAAAATGCAGTAAATGAATTGGCGAAACTGCCCGGTATCGGCAGGAAAACTGCGCTACGTATGGCACTGCACCTGCTTAAATGCCACCCTGCTGAGGTTGAGGCCTTTGGCACCTCCATTATAAAAATGCGAAAGGAGATCAACTATTGCAGGGAGTGTAAAAACATATCAGACCAGGAGGTATGTGAAATATGTGCGAGTCCAAAACGCGACAAAGGGGTGGTTTGCATTGTCGAAGATATCAGGGATGTGATGGCCGTTGAAAACACAGGACAGTTCAGCGGCGTATACCATGTGCTGGGTGGAATCATCTCCCCCATGGAAGGTATCGGTCCGCAGGACCTCAACATCGAGTCGATGATTGGCAGGATGGAAAAAGGAGAAGTCAGGGAGGTTATCTTGGCCCTTCCAACAACGATAGAGGGCGACACAACCAATTTTTATCTCTACCGCAAGCTTATCGGTTACGGCATCACGGTTTCTGCCATTGCCCGCGGAATCTCAATCGGCGATGAACTCGAGCACACCGATGAAGTGACTCTGGGGAGGTCGATCCTTAACCGCACTCCTTACGAATCAATACTTTCCAGGAAATAGTTTAATTATTCCTGATCAAAAAGGGCAAGCTGGTTTACTTTCACAGACGGTAAGTTAACCTCCAGATCGGCATAGTTGTGCAGCAATGGCCTGATTGCCTTTTTAATCAATTTGTTGGGAGTGGTTCGCCTCGATTTACAATAGTTCGTTAGCGATTTTTTCTGGCGCGCAGTTACCTTGATGGTAATGGTTTTGAACTTTAAGGGCTTTCTTCCTTTTTTGGCTTTCTTCCTTGGCATGGGATTACCGGTCGTTTATGATTTCTTTAAAGTCATTGAGAATCTTTTTCGCCAGGTTATCGGCCTTTGCAGGCATGTCACTTTCGGCATAGATCCTGATGATCGGCTCTGTATTAGAACGCCGCATGTGCACCCATTCGCCGTCGAAGTGGATCTTGATCCCATCGATGTCGGTTATCGGGTGGTTCCTGTACTTCTGAACGATCTTTTCCAGTATCACATCGATGTCGAGTTCCGGGCTGAATTCAACCTTGTTTTTGGAGATGTGAAAATCGGGATAGTCGTATCGAAGCGCGGATACTTTTTTCTTCGATTTGGCCAGGTGCGTCAGAAACAACGCGATCCCGACAAGAGCGTCACGGCCGTAGTGCAGCTCGGGATAAATAACTCCGCCATTTCCCTCCCCGCCGATGACTGCATTGTTTGCTTTCATCATCTCCACAACATTTACCTCTCCCACTGCCGAAGCATAATATTTCCCTCCGGAAGCTTCAGTGACAGCCTTTAGCGCCTGGGTGGAAGAAAGGTTGGAAACCGTATTGCCCTTTTTATTTTTCAACACGTAGTCGGCAACCGAAACAAGGGTATATTCTTCGCCAAAGGGTTCGCCTGCCTCGTTGATAATGGCGAGCCTGTCAACGTCCGGATCGACGACAAAACCAACATCTGCCTTGTTCGACAGAACGAATTCACAGATTTCGCGCAGATGCTCGGGCAGAGGCTCCGGGTTGTGCGGAAAATCGCCTGTCGGGTCACAGAAAAGAGTATAAATTTTACTCACCCCGAGTGCCTTCAGCAGTTCAGGGATGGCTATGCCCCCCGTACTGTTCACTGCATCAACGGCCACCCTGAAATGTGCCCCTTTTATCGCCTCAACATCCACAAGAGGAAGAGCAAGCACTTTTTCAATGTGCTTTTTAATAAAAGTATTGTCAACCTGGTATTGTCCAAGTTCCATAACTTCAGCAAAGGAGTAATCGGCGCAATCGGCGAGGCGCAAAACCTCCTTACCATCGTCAGAAGACAGAAACTCTCCCAGGCTATTGAGTAGTTTCAGTGCATTCCACTGCCGTGGGTTGTGACTGGCCGTGAGTATAATTCCACCCTGCGAGCCGGTTTCAACCACCGCAATTTCGACAGTTGGTGTGGTGGTGAGTCCGATGTCGAGAACATCCACCCCCATCCCCATTAAAGCACCACATACAAGGTTGTTAACCATAGGCCCGGAAATACGTGCATCGCGCCCAACAACAATACGGATTTTACCCTCCGGATGACAGCTGTGGATAAAAGCAGCATAGGCTGATGTGAATCTTACAATATCCACGGGACTGAGTCCGTCGCCAGCTTTTCCACCTATTGTCCCGCGAATCCCGGATATAGATTTGATCAGTGCCATATGCTTCTTTTTAGGCAAATGTAAAGGTTTTTAATAAATGCAAACAGCTGTGTTGAAAAAATGTGAGAACTGAGCAGGGAGGAGCTCTCCGGAATGGTATTTTTCTTACCTTTGCAACGATTATAGAAGAGGGAAGAAAATCCCTAATGTGCATGGAAGAACCTTTTGAATCATATTTTGACAGAGAGACCCTGGCGCTTGTAAGGCGGTTTGAAAAAACGCTTCATCAGGAACAGCATAGTTTTTTCGACGTCGATGAGTTCGAGGAGATTATAGAATATTATTTTTTCAAGAACGATCAGCGCAAAGCCCATTTGAGCATTCTTCAGGGCCTTGACCAGCACCCGGGAGATATCGGCATTCTGCTGAAAATGGCGCAATACTGCGTCAATTCTAACAAAGACCATGAAGCATTCCGGATCCTGAAGGAGACTGAACCGGCAGAAGGAGCCGATTATGAGTTGTTTATTGCCAAAGGAAACCTTTACAGTCAGCTCGAAAAACCTGAAAAGGCCATTGAAGAGTACAAACGGGCACTTCATGGCGCCGATTATTCAGATGATATTTACTCAAGCATTGCCTTCGAATACGAAAACCTTGGAAAATACGACAAAGCCATCGATTTCCTTCTGAAGGCCCTGGAGATTAACCCCGATAACGACGCGGCACTTTATGAACTCTCTTTCTGTTGTGAAGTATCACAGCAAACCGAACGCAGTATTGCCTTTCTCACCCGTTTCCTCGATTCAAATCCTTACAGCAATGCTGCCTGGTTTAACCTGGGTATTGCATACAGCAATCTCGAGCTTTTCGAAAAAGCGATTGACGCTTACGATTTCGTGCTCGCAATCGATGAAACATTCTCATCGGCATATTTCAATAAGGCCAATTGCTATGCCAACATCAGCCGTTACGACAAGGCAATAGAAACCTACCT
The DNA here is from genome assembly GCA_964355115.1 of uncultured Prolixibacteraceae bacterium. Lineage (GTDB taxonomy): Bacteria > Bacteroidota > Bacteroidia > Bacteroidales > FEN-979 > JANXZO01. The sequence continues at coordinate 12,678 of CAYHCQ010000071.1, forward strand.
GGAAACATTCTTTTACGAAGATCCCGAGCCGGTTACCTATTATTACATTGCTGAGTGTTACGAAAAACTCAGGAATTTTGAATCTGCAATCGAATACTACCAGAAGGCAGTAGACCTCGATCCGGAATTTGGAGATGCCTGGCTTGGGATAGGTTTATCCTATGATGAACTTGGCAAGCCGCTTACCGCACTTCCCTATGTAAACAAGGCAATCAAGCTGAGTCCGACAATTCCAGAATACTGGTTCATTCTTGGCGACATCCAGATCAAGTTGTCTAAGGTTGAAGAGGGAATTGCATCGTATCGCAAGGTGATAGAACTCGACCCGGAAGATGCTGATATATGGCTCGACCTGTCGGTGGTTTATGCCGACCGGAAAGATTACAATGAGGCCTACCAGACTCTGCTCAGCGGACTTCATCACCACGAAACGCATTCTGATTTCTATTATGGCATGGCCTACTACCTTTTTTTAATGGGAAAAAAGAATCAGGCAGATGAAACGCTTGTGAAAGCGCTTGACATGGATTATGATGGACACAAACGGCTGTTTACCACTTTTCCGGAGGCGAGGAACATCACTGCCGTTGTGGAGATGATTGAAGGCTTTAAAAAATCGTGACGCGTGACACGTGACGCGTGACGCGTGACACGTGACGCGTGACAAATATCGTAAATCTCAAATCGTAGTACAACCCTATGTCACAACCTATTCTCCCATTTTTACCTGATCGTCCCAAGAAACCGAGAAAATCCGGACTTGCAATGGTCATGGATAAGTCTCTGAGTATCCGTGAAGCAGAAGATTTTGTTGATACCGCAGGGCACCTTACCGACTTCGTCAAACTTGGATTTGGCACGTCTGTTGCTTCCCGTGGTGTCGGTGAGAAAATCAAAATCTACCAGAAGGCAAAGATCAAAGTATATGTAGGGGGAACGCTCTTCGAAGCTTTCGTTGTGCGCGGAATGTTTGATGATTATCTCCGTTACATTGACGGGCTGGGTTTGGATACAGTAGAAATTTCGGACGGGTCGATCATCATGGACCACGATATAAAATGCAAATACATTAATAAACTCGCCAAAAATTATACAGTTCTCTCTGAGGTCGGATCGAAGGAGGCAGGTATCACGATTGCTCCCGACCGCTGGATGGAGATGATGCAGAAAGAGCTCCAGGCAGGTTCGTTCAAGGTGATCGGCGAAGCCCGCGAGGGCGGAAATGTTGGCATCTTCCATCCAACCGGCAAGGCCGATACGGCCCTGATCAATAAAATCCTCACAAAAGTGGAGGGTGACGACATACTTTGGGAGGCTCCCCTGAAATCTCAGCAGGTCTGGTTTATCAGGCAATTTGGTGCAAATGTTAACCTTGGAAACATCTCCCCTGCCGAAATCATCCCGTTGGAGACTCTCCGGCTCGGACTTAGAGGCGATACCTTCTTCCAGTTCCTCCCGGCAGAACTGAAGAAATTTCAACCCAAATAAAGCTATGCAGCTCTTCGGCCTGATTGGTTACCCGCTCACCCATTCATGGTCAGCCAGCTATTTTAATGAAAAATTTGCCAGAGAAGGTATAACAGATCAGACCTATCGCCTTTTTCCTATCGGGGAGTTGAAACTTCTTGACCAGCTTCTTTTCAATAATCCTGAACTGAAAGGATTTAATGTAACCATTCCATACAAGATATCCATTATTCCATTCCTGCATGAGATTGATGAAGAGGCAAGAGAGATAGGAGCAGTAAATACAGTTAGAATCTATCGCGGCCATCATAAATTACTGCTGAAAGGATACAATACGGATGTTACGGGTTTTCTGCAAAGCCTTCCGGATCCCTTTCCTCACAAAAAAGCACTCATATTGGGAACCGGAGGTGCCTCCAGGGCCGTAGCCCGGGTTCTGAAAAAGCTTGGGATCGATTTTAAATTCGTGTCGCGGTCAAAAAGCGGTGAGGGTTTTCTCAGCTATGAAGAGCTTGGCATCGATCTGCTGAACAAATACACATTTGTCATAAACACAACGCCTGCCGGGATGTTCCCGGATGCTGACAGGTGCCCTGACATCCCCTATGATCTGCTTACAAGGGCACATTTTTTATATGATCTTGTTTATAACCCTGAAGAAACCCTCTTCCTCAAAAAAGGGAAAGAGCGCGGGGCCCAAACAATCAATGGTTACAAAATGCTGATTGGCCAGGCTGAGGAAGCATACAGGATTTTCAATGTCGAAGATTTATTTGGTTCTTAGAAAAGAATTTCATAATTTTGCAGCCCATTTTAAAGAGCTCTAATAAAACAGTTTAACAGAAACAATACAAAAAGATGAATTTAGCGCCTGAAGTTAAGAAGAAAGCATTTTTAGATTACGGTAAATCAGAGTTTGACAGCGGTTCAACAGAAGCCCAGGTGGCCATGTTCACCATGAAGATTCAGCACCTGACAGAGCACCTCAAAATCAACAAGAAAGATCTCGTGACCGAGCGCTCACTCGTGATCATGGTAGGTAAACGCAGGAAGCTGCTTGATTACCTCAAAGGTAAAGACATTGAACGTTACCGCGTTATCATCAAAAAACTCGGTATCAGAAAATAAAGAATATATTTCCTGTTTTAAATCAAAAAGAGGCAATTTCCTAATTGCCTCTTTTAATATCTGAAAGAAACTAACACATGATTGGAATTACCAAAACCTTTACCCTGCCCGATGGCCGGGAAATCTCTATCGAAACCGGTAAACTGGCAAAGCAGGCCGATGGTTCGGTTGTAGTAAAAATGGGCAACACCATGTTGCTTGCCACAGTAGTTGCCATGCAGGAAGCGAAAGAGAATGTCGACTTCATGCCCTTGTCGGTCGAATACCGTGAAAAATATGCCGCCGCCGGCAGATTTCCGGGAGGATTCTTCAAACGTGAAGCACGCCCTTCCGATTACGAAGTACTGATATCGCGCCTCGTAGACCGGGCTTTGCGCCCCCTCTTCCCTGACGATTTTCATGCCGAAGTGCAGGTACAGGTTACCCTGATATCGGCCGATAAAAACTTTCTGCCCGATGCTCTGGCTTGCCTGGCAGCCTCATCTGCCCTTGCTGTCAGCGATATCCCTTTCAATGGACCCATTTCCGAAGTTCGCGTTGCCCGCATAAACGGTCAGTTTGTGGTGAACCCCACGCTCGACCTCATGCCGCAGTCGGACATCGACATCATGGTTGCGGCCTCCATCGACAATATCGTGATGGTGGAAGGAGAGATGAAAGAGGTTTCGGAAGACGATATGGTAGAAGCCATCCGTGTGGCGCATGAAGCCATCAAAGAGCAGTGCAAGGCACAGTTGGAACTCGCAGCCATGGTTGAAAAATCGCAGACGAAGCGGACCTATTGTCACGAGAACAACGATCCCGATTTCAAGGAACAGCTTCGCGCTGCTACTTACCAGAAGGTTTACGACATGTCGAAATCGGGCATCGCCAACAAAGCCGAAAGAAAACGCATACTGGGAGAAATCAAGGAAGAATTTATTGCCAGTCTCTCTGAAGAGGTGAAAGCAGAAAAGAAGGCACTGATAGGACGTTACTACCATGATGTTGAAAAGGAAGCCATCCGCAATGCCACCATGGATCATCGTCAGCGTGTTGACGGCCGTAAACTCGATGAGATCCGCCCCATCTGGAGCGAGATTGATTATCTGCCCGCAGCGCACGGTTCAGCCATCTTTACCCGCGGTGAAACCCAGTCTCTCACCACCGTTACCCTCGGCACAAAAATGGATGCCCAGATGATCGATGGTGCCGTGATCGAAGAAAAGATCAATTTCATCCTGCATTACAACTTCCCCTCGTTTGCTACAGGCGAAGTGAAACCTATCCGCAGCACAGGACGCCGCGAAATCGGCCATGGAAACCTGGCCCTCCGCGCACTTAAGACAATGATTCCCACGGGCCCCGACAACCTTTATACCATCCGTGTTGTTTCCGACATCCTTGAATCAAACGGTTCATCTTCAATGGCAACCGTGTGTGCCGGAACGATGGCGCTGATGGATGCCGGAGTGAAACTTCTCAAGCCGGTTTCCGGCATCGCAATGGGGCTCATCACCGACAACAAACGCTATGTGGTTCTCTCCGACATCCTTGGTGACGAAGATCACCTTGGCGATATGGACTTCAAGGTTTGCGGAACCCGCGACGGGATTACCGCCTGCCAGATGGACATCAAGGTTGACGGACTTTCGTTCGACATCCTGAAAGAGGCTTTGGAGCAGGCCCGCCGCGGACGCATGCACATTCTCGGAGAGATGGCCAAAACCATCACTGAGCCCCGCGAAGATTACAAATCATTTGTTCCGCGCATCACCCAGATCAAGATTCCGAAAGAGTTCATCGGCGCCATCATTGGTCCCGGAGGTAAGGTAATTCAGGAGATGCAGCGTGAAACAGGCACCACGATCGTCATCGAAGAGGTTGGAGAATTCGGCGTCATCGACATTGTTGCCGACAATCTCGAAGCCCGCGACAAAGTACTCGACAAGATCAAACGTATTGTAGCCATCCCCGAAGTTGGTGAAATCTATAAAGGCAAAGTAAAGAACATCCAGCCTTTTGGCGCCTTTATCGAGATCATCCCCAACCAGGACGGACTCCTTCACATCTCGGAAATTGCCTGGGAACGACTCGAAAAAGTTGAAGACGCACTGAAAGTAGGTGACGAAGTTGAAGTGAAACTTATCGAAGTCGATCCCAAAACCGGCAAACTGAAACTTTCACGCAGGGTGCTGCTTCCTAAGCCCGAAGGCTATGTGGAGCGCAAACCGGAACCTCGCCCCGACCGTGGTGATCGAGGAGATCGTGGTGGCGACCGCGACCGTGACCGTGACCGTGGCCGCGGCGGTGATCGTGACCACCGAGGTCCGAGAAGGTAGTCCTGATGTAACCTTAACCTGATAATTTACGTAAACAGTCCTGAAAAAAGTCTAAACAAAAGGTGTTCGCATGAGGCAGCTAAAGATTACAAAACAGGTTACCAATCGCGAAACCGCATCACTGGACAAATACCTCCAGGAGATCGGTAAAGTTGAACTGATCACCGCCGACGAGGAAGTGGCACTCGCCCAGCGCATTAAGCAGGGCGATATGGCAGCGCTTGAAAAGCTGACCAAGGCCAACCTCCGTTTCGTGGTTTCCGTTTCGAAACAATATCAGAACCAGGGCCTGAGCCTTCCCGACCTTATCAATGAAGGAAACCTTGGACTGATAAAGGCTGCACAGCGTTTCGATGAAACCCGGGGGTTTAAGTTCATCTCTTACGCTGTATGGTGGATCCGTCAGTCGATTCTCCAGGCGCTTGCCGAACAATCGCGTATCGTCCGCCTTCCACTGAACAAGATCGGCTCAATTAATAAGATCAATAAGGCATATGCCCAACTAGAACAGCAATATGAACGTGAACCCAATGCCGGTGAAATCGCTCTCCTGCTTGAAGTATCTGAAAACGAGGTAAAGGAATCGCTGCGCAACTCGGGTCGTCATGTATCCATGGATGCTCCACTCATCCAGGATGAAGACAACACCATGTATGATGTGCTTCGAAGTGAGGAGAACACAACCCCCGACAACGGACTGTTATACGAATCGCTGAAACGCGAGATTGAACGCGCGGTTTCCACACTTACCCAGCGCGAAGCCGATGTGATCCGTCTCTATTTCGGACTCAATGGAAGCCAT